>JAFGNQ010000089.1 GCA_016926925.1 Candidatus Aminicenantota bacterium | reverse complement strand
CTTCAATGAATCTATGGCACTCGAATCCGAATCGACGGCAAAAACCGCACCGTCTTCCCCGGCAACCGAAGCCGCTGCGATCGCTGCATGCCCTGAGCCGCAACCCAAGTCAAGCAGCCTTTCTCCTTTTCTAAGACCGATCTCTTCAAGAATCTCCGCAGGATTCAGGAAGATCTTGCTGGATTTCCCTGAATGCTCGTGTCTTTTGATGCTTTCCCCGATCAAGAACTTCTCCATAAATAAACGTAAAAAAAACTTTAGCTCAATATATACTGAATCAATATGTTTTGTCAAGATTGACGCGTGCTGCATCATCTTTAAATATTTTGGCTTCTGTGTTAAAATTCTTTTGAAATACCTGAATTGATCTTTTATCCAACAACTGCACCCGACAGGCGGCAGTTTCGCGGAACATTCAGGGTGAACGCATAAGGAGCAAACATGTCAGGGCATTCAAAATGGAATTCCATCAAGCATAAAAAGGCCGCCACGGATGCCAAAAGAGGCAAAATATTCACCAAAATCATACGCGAACTGGCAGTGGCCGCCCGTATGGGCGGAGGCGATCCTGATGCCAATCCCCGCCTCAGGAAGGCGGTATCCGATGCCAGGGCGGTGAATATGCCGGCCGATAACATCAAAAGGGCCATCATGAAAGGCACAGGACAGCTGGAAGGCGTTTCCTACGACGAAATCTCCTACGAAGGCTATGGCGCCGGCGGGGTCGCCGTCTATGTTGAAACTCTGACAGACAACAAAAACCGGACGGTATCCGAAATCAGGCATATATTCTCCAGGAACGGGGGAAACCTGGGAGAGTCGGGCTGTGTCGCCTGGATGTTCAAACGTAGAGGTTATATCGTTATCGAGAAATCAAAAGCTTCCGAGGAAAAACTCTTGGGATTGATTTTGGAAGCAGGAGCGGAAGACTTGCGAGAGGACGGCAGCAACTACGAAATCATCACATCGCAGGAAGATTATGAATCCGTAGTGAAAATTCTCGAAGATAACCAGATCGAGATAGACACATCCAGCATAGCCTACATCCCCCAAAACCACATCAAGCTCGAGGGAAAGCAAGCCCAACAGCTTCTCCGGCTCATGGAAGAGCTGGAGGACAATGATGACGTTCAGCATGTTTGGGCGAACTTCGATATCGACGAAGAAGAAATTGCCAGGTATTCCAACTGAAACTCCCCTCGCATCAGAAGATGACTCGAACCCTCATAGAGGCCTCATTCTCCGATGAAAGTACTCGGTTTAGATCCCAGCGTTAAATCCACCGGATACGGAATCATCGATTATTCCGACGACAGGTACTCTGTTGTCGTCTATGGGTGCATCTCTCCAAAGGCAAGTATGCCTTTTTACTGCAAGATGAACGAAATCAGGATTAAAGTAGAAGAATTGATCCATACCTATCAACCCGATGAGGTAGCCATCGAAAATCCTTTTTATGCACAGAACATCAAGACAGCAATCACCCTGGGTCAAGTCCGAGGAGCCACATTAGTCGCCATCGCCTCTTGTGAGCTCCCACTCAGCGAATATTCGCCTCTTGAGATCAAAAAAGCGGTAACGGGATACGGCCGTGCCGACAAATATCAGGTGATAACCATGGTCAAGGCTCTCCTCCAAATCCAGGACGAATCTCTCAATTCCGATGCCGCCGACGCCCTGGCCACAGCCTTCTGCCACATCAACACCCGGACATCCCCTCTATCATAAAATTTGAACTTTTGCCGCGGGTGTTATAATATCCTGAATGAATACGTAGGAGAATAAATCCGTGATCGCCTACCTCAAAGGCATCTTGAAACAGAAGACATCCAATCAAGCCGTCTTGGACATAAACGGCGTCGGCTACCGCACGTTCATACCTCTCTCGACTTACCTGAAATTGGGAAACATCGGAGAGAATGCCGAGCTCCTGACGTATACCCATATGACCGACAGCTCTCTTTCTCTCTATGGATTTGTATCGGAGGATGAGCGAGAAATCTTTCTGAAGCTCATCGGCATCTCGGGAATCGGCCCGAAAATCGCATTGAACATCCTGTCCGGCATCGAGGCCTCCGACCTCGAAGACGCCATCCGGCGGAGTGATGTAGCCAGGCTGTCTCTTATCCCGGGCATCGGGAAAAAAACAGCCATGCGCATCGCTCTCGAGCTTCAGGAAAAGCTCATTGCCAAAGAAAAAATCCTGGCAGCAAAGGACTTTGGAGAGAGAGAAGATCTGATATCGGCACTGATGAACATGGGCTTCAAGCGAAAAGAAATCGAAAAAATTGTGGAGGAGACCATAAAAGCTCATCCGACGGATGCCGACTTCGAACTTCTGATCAGAGAAAGCCTGAAACGGCTTGCCAGGCTTTGACGGAGTTTCATTTTTTCTGTTAGACGGGAAAGAGGTCACGAGATGGATTCGATCATGAAAAAGGAAACGCATACGGATACTGTGCTCAGCCCTGTCCGGACAAAAGAGGACCTCCTTTTCGAGGACAATCTCAGGCCGAGAACATTCGACGAATTCATCGGGCAGGAAACCATCAAGACAAACCTGAATATTTTCATCGAAGCCGCAAAGAAAAGGGGCGAACAGCTCGACCACGTCCTTCTCTACGGACCTCCCGGGCTGGGAAAAACCAGCCTGGCTTTCCTCATCGCCAAAGAGATGGGAGTCGGCATCAAACCCACATCGGGCCCGGTCATCGAAAGAACGGGAGACCTCTCCGCCATTCTCACCAATCTGCAGTATAAAGAACTGCTCTTCATCGATGAGATCCACCGTCTCCATCCTTCAGTGGAGGAGATTCTCTATTCGGCCATGGAAGACTTCAGGCTGGATATCCTCATCGGCCAGGGACCGAGCGCCAGAAGCCATAAACTCCATTTGAAAAAATTCACGTTGACGGGAGCCACCACCCGCGCCGGCCGAATAACGGCTCCGTTACGGAGCCGTTTCGGGATCATTCACCGCTTGGATTACTACGGTGCCGAAGACCTTAAAAAAATCATCAAAAGATCCGCCTCTCTTTTGGGTGTGGTCATCGATGATCAAGGAGCCCATCAAATCGCCCTGCGTTCCCGGGGAACGCCACGCGTAGCCAACAGGCTCTTGCGACGCGTCAGGGATTATGCCGATGTCATCGCAGAGGGAAGCATCACATCCTTAGTAGCGACAAAGGCTTTGGATATGATGGAAGTGGACGCCCTCGGGCTGGATGAAGTCGACAGAAAGATTCTCACGACCATCATAGAAAATTTCTGCGGCGGGCCTGTTGGGATCAATACCATCTCCGCGGCCATAGACGAAGAGAAGGACACGATCGAAAGCATATACGAACCCTTCCTGATGCGGATCGGTTTTTTAGAACGAACAATCCGAGGCCGGAGAGCCACTCCGAAGGCCTATGAACATCTCGGTTATCCTCTAGATCCATCAACCCCTCAGGGCCAGCTCTTCTAAATGTTAGTATCCGATTTCGACTACAGCCTGCCCCCGGAGCTCATTGCCCAAAGACCTCTGCCCCACAGGGATGAATCCCGGATGATGGTCTTGCACCGCAAAAGCCAAACCATCAGCCACCATCAGTTTTTGAATTTTCCCGAATACCTCAATAACGGGGATGTTCTGGTCCTAAACAGCTCGAAAGTCATCCCTGCACGGATTTGGGGCAGAAAAAAGGAATCGGAAATCGAATTTCTCTTCCTTGCCGAGATTCAAAAAGGCGTATGGGAAGTGCTCTGCCGGCCGGCGAAGAAACTCGATTTGGACGATACAATCCGGTTTTCAGACAAGATGGAAGGAAAAGTCGCCGGTCTCGGACCTGAGGGCATTCGGATTATTCGATTCAAATCAGGAAACATCATCGATGAACTCAATCGCGTCGGCTACCCACCGCTTCCCCCCTACATCAAGAGGAATAAATTCCAAACAGATTTGCGGACTATGGATCTCAAAAGATATCAAACCGTTTTCGCACATAAACCTGGGTCCATCGCAGCGCCGACGGCCGGTCTTCACTTCACAAAAGAAGTGCTTCACAGAATCGCCGATAAAGGAGTGGAGATAGTCGAGATCATCCTTGACGTCGGACTGGCGACCTTCCAACCTGTTCGGGTGAGGAGAGTCCAGGATCACCGAATGCTTACCGAGCGCTTTTCCATCAGCCCCAAGGCGGCACGGATCATCAACGCCGCCAAAATCGAAAGCAAGCCCGTCGTTGCCGTTGGAACGACGACGGTCCGGACGTTGGAGAGTGCCGCACGCATTCACAACTCGAACAGCGGACACGGAGAGATAAAAAGCGGCACGCATGCAACCGACCTTTTTATCTATCCCGGCCATGAATTCAAAATTCCCGACCGGCTTTTGACCAACTTCCACCTGCCGCAATCAACACTGCTTATGCTGGTTGCCGCTTTTGCAGATAAGGAATTCATCTTGAGAGCCTACCGGGAAGCCGTTCGGCTGAAGTACCGCTTCTACAGCTACGGCGACTGTATGCTCATTCTTTGAGGCTTTTATTGTTGCCAAAAGGCCTTCATCTTTATATACTTACGGTAGTCTTGGAACTGAGGACTTTAAAGCATGAGTGAATGGAAAAAGGCCGGAAACGATGCGGCCCAGGAGGCCAAGCTGGAATCCATTCTTCATCCGAGAGATCAAGCAAAAGAATTCAAAATAACCATCGAGTTCGGTTACAAGATATCCTCCAATTATGAGAAAGCCGTCGACCTGGCTCGGAGAAGCCCCTCCTACAAGGAAGAAGGCGAAGGCGAATGGACCCGCCACTCAGCTACCTACACACCAGAGGACGTGGACGACCTCTTCGAGCTTTTCATGCTCGTCCACGATTGGGAAAATACGGAGATCCTCGTCAATCACAAACGACTTCCCTACGGCCATCAGCTTTGGCTGCCGTTGATGTGGTTCTACCGCATCAAAAGAACCTGAGGGTCATTTCACGAGCTGAATCAATTCCCCAAAATGGCCATTGTGATCGGAACTATGGCCAACCCATTGAGAATAAAATGGACGACAATTCCCGGCCAGGTGCTCTTCGTCTTTTGAGCGACAAAGGCCACAGCCAAACACGTCGGAAGCAGGACCAGCAAATCCCACTTCCAGAAATAATGAAAGAGCGTCCATAGAACACCGTGTATGATCCAGGTATACTTTCCATGAACGAGCTCCTGGCGCGGTAGAATATAGCCCCTCCACCAGAACTCCTCCCCGAGTATATTGAAAAACAGGATTCCCAAGTACATCAAAAGAATCCACCAGGCACCTTCGAGAGGCACGCCCATAAAATCCGTAATCGTGGAGGGATCGATACGTGGATCGAGCATTTCAGGCAAAAAATCCGGAGGCTGCAAAAACGGAATTTTCAAAAGGATTTCCGTCGAAAAACTCATCACCTGCTCGGCCAGAAAAGTGAATACCAGCAGTCCCAAAGTCCAGAGCCAGAGCTTTCCGGTCATTTTTTCCAGACGGTAACGCTTTTTGAAGGTCACCCACGACCAGGTATGGCCCTCCATTTTGAAAGCAACGAGCGCCGCTATGAACATCAAAACGAGCGGCCCGGTTATACATAAATTGGCGTTGACGATGCCGGGAATGCCCCAAGCATCGAGCCTCGGCATAAGCCAATATACGGTAAAATAAATGAATCCCATGGGAACGCCAAAGAAGAACACGGCCCATTTCAAGGACAGCGGTTTCATATTGCCACTCACCATAAACATTCCTTTCGGACTAAAATTCGATTAAATCCTCCGATGTCGCTCAAAACATCCCTGGACATTTTCATTCGACACCCAGATATAATGAAAGAGAACTAATTAAAGAGGCCGTCTCTGTTCAAAGATCACATCCAAAGGAAATCGACGATAGTCATGAAGACCTTTTCCTAAGATCCTGCGTTGCCGCCAGATTCGCTTCCCACGTTTCGCGATCGACAATCACGCCATAGGCTTCTTTCGCTTGATCCACGCTGATGATCCCGTTACGGACTTCCTGGGCTACATTCTCCGGACTGCGCAGACGGGGATCGCCGTAGCCCCCTCCTCCCCCTGCCTGTTGAAAGAGCAGAGTCCCTTCCGGAACGTCTTCGATCAGATCCTTGCTCGTTGTTTTGTATTCCTTTCCATCCGGGAAATAAAGTTCGATCGTGTTCAGGGTGCCTTCTTTGCCTCCAAACAAACCGAAGGCCGGCTCGACATCACCATCACCGAAGGTTACGACCTTTGTGTTCCTGCCGCCTATCTTGAACTCCGTCTCCACACCGAGACCGCCCCTCCATTGCCCGGGACCTGCCGAATCCCTCCAGTACTCATGCTTGTGCAACAGGTGGGGTGTCTGCTGCTCGAACATTTCGTAGTCCTGATCGAGCACGCCGCCGGAGGCATCGATCATCCCTATATGATCATAGCCGTCCACTCCTGAAGTGGCCCCGGAGCCTCCCTTGAGCCCCAGGAAGCCGATATCCACATAGTTGTTATTTTTCCTTGTGTCAAAACCGCTCGTCAGGTAACAGAGAAGTTGATTCCAACCGGCGGTGACTCTTTCTGGCACAGCCTGGGACAGCGCTCGAATGATGGCATCGGCATTGGGTGGGCAGAGATGATTCCCGAAAGTCGTGGCTGCGGGATAGCTCGCATTGAGAATCGTTCCTTCGGGTATGATGATCTTCACCGGTCTCACCATGCCGTCGTTATGCGGTATGTCGGGATTGACCATCTGAAGAAAGGTCAGCAACGTCGCGCTGGCGGATGAGGTGTAGGTCCCGTTGACAAAGCCATCGGTCTGGGCGTCTGTCTCCGTATAGTCAAAGGTGATCTCATCATCGCCGACGGTGATCGTAACGCGTATTTTGTACGTCGATCCCGGAGTTTTCCCATCATAGTAGACGGTCGCATCTCCTTTATAGATCCCATTGGGAATGGTCATGATCTCGGCTCGCATCATCTTCTCCGTCGAATCGAAGAGATATCCTTTGTGCGACTCAAAGACATCGAGTCCGTATTTTTCCACCAGTTTCAAAATCCCTCTCTCTCCCACCACGCACGATCCGATTTGGGCACGCATATCTGCAGCAACAATATCGAAACGGATATTTGCGAAAATCAAATCCCAAACATCTTTCCTCAGTTTTCCTTTTTCATAGACTTTGACAGGGGGAATCCGCAGGCTCTCCTGAAAAATTTCGGTGGCCTTAGGATTGTACCCTCCAGGAACGGCACCGCCGACATCTGCCTGATGGCCTTTGGCGGCCGCCCACGCCACCAGTTTGCCTCCATAAAAAACGGGCTTATAAACAGCGACATCGTTGTTCTGATTACCCATGGAAAAGACATCGTTGTGGAAGATAACGTCGCCGGGATAGATCTCCTCTCCGAAATATTCGACTATGTACTCACAGACCGGCCCGAGGGAAAAAGAGAGGATGGGAAGGTTCTCGGTCTGCTCCAGCATCTTGCCCTTCCCGTCATACAGCCCGGTAACAAAATCCTTAGCCTCACACAAGATGGGTGACCGGGTGGTCTTGGTCAGGACGATGCTCATCTCCTCGGTTATGGACTTGAACCTCCGCTGCAGCACCGAGGCCAATATCTTATCTATTTTCATTGAGCCTCTCCTTGATCTCCTTTTCCTTGCTCTTGAGATACATGGTATAGCTTCCGTAAGGATCGCAGATAACGCTGTATTCGGGAGTCACAAATGTCGTCGTGTTCACCTGTTCGATCAATGCCGGACCTTCAATCCTGTTCCCGAAACGAAGCTTATGGCCGTCAAAGACCGGGACATCCGCAAATCGTCGCTCCAGCGGCAAATAAGCTTTTCGCCGTTTTTTGAGGGCATGAGAAGCATCCTCCTGGTCGTATTCTTCCTTTTTGAATCCGGGCTTGACGGTTTGGCCGATACTCAAAAGCCTGAGATTGATCAACTCTATAGGGGTTTCTTCCTCTTCCAGAGAATAGCCGAAAAGCCGGTTGTGCTCGGGATGAAAACGCGCGGCCATCACTCTGATATCACCCTTTAGGATCTCTTCCTTCCGCACTTCGACATTCACCTCGTGGTATTGTTTGATATACCGCAAATCGAGCGAATGAATGTGTCTAATGGACTCTTCCGGGATGTGCTCGCGGCGGAGGAGATCCGAGGATTCTCTCTCCATCTCCTTGAAAAGATCTCTAAATTTATCTAAATCCATCAAATGAAGAGGCGTCGAGTAGGTCCGCACGAAATTGTGCTTCAAATCTGACATCAGCATGCCTGCGGCGCAAAAAATGGACGATTCCTTGGGTATGATCATGACAGGAATCTCCAGTTCCTGGGCGATCATGCAGGCATGAACCGGTCCTGCCCCTCCGGCAACCACTAATGGGAATTCCCGCGGATCATGGCCGCGTTTGACACTGACCTCACGCACTCCGGAGGCCATGTTGACGTTGATCACCCGGTACATCCCGGCTGCCGCTTCCACCACTCCCAGTTTTAAAGGCGCGGCAATCTTCTCCTCGATGGTTTTTTCCGCTTTTTCATAATTCAAAGGAATCTTTCCACCGGCAAAAAAATCCTTATCCAGATAGCCGAGTACCAGGTCCGCATCCGTGCACGTCGGCAGCTCGCCGCCTAGGTCATAGCAGGCCGGACCCGGATTCGACCCTGCACTTTGCGGCCCCATTTGCAAAAGTCCCCCCTCATCCACCCAGCCGATGCTGCCGCCTCCGGCTCCGATGGTGACGATACCCAGCATAGGAAGCGCAATACGCAAGCGGTTGATCTTCCCTTCGGTCGTTACCAGGGGTGTTTTATCTTTGATAAGAGCGGCATCAAAGCTGGTTCCGCCCATGTCGATCGTGATGCAATCGTTGTAGCCTTGAATGGACGTGTATTCGATACCGGCCACCGGACCTGCTGCCGGTCCGGACAATAAAGTGACAGCTGCATTGTCGATAGCGCTCTCAGGAGAGACGACTCCCCCGTTGGACTGCATAATGAGCAGCACTCCCCCAAATCCGATATCCTTCAATTTGCGGATGAGACTGGTTAAATAGTCCCGCAGTATGGGACCGACATAGGAGTTCAAGACCGTCGTGGAAATCCGGTCATAAAACCGGATGCTCGGCAGGAACTCGGCCGAAACGGTCAAATAGGCATCCGGCATCTCCTCGGACACAATCCCGGCGGCAAAGACCTCATGGACGCTGTCGGCAAAGGAGTTCATGAAACAGACTGCAACGGCTTGAACATCTTCCTTTCGAAACAGTGCCAATGCTCTCCTGACATCGACTTCCTTGATTTCGATGATGACATCGCCTTTGTAATCGAGCCGCTCTTCGACAGGATAACGCAGGTAGCGCGGCACCAACGGCGCCACATTGGAATAGCGGTTGTTGTATTGTTCCTCTCTGATTCCCCGCCGCATCTCTAAAGCATCCCTCAGGCCTTTGGTGGTTATGAGCCCCGTCTTCGCTCCCCGTCGCGTGAGCACGGCATTGGTGGTGACGGTGGTTCCGTGAACGATCGTGCCGACATTCTTGACAAATTCGGTTAAGGACAGCCCCTTGTTTTCAGCCATCTCGGAGAGACCGTTGATCAGTCCCACAGAAGGATCATCGGGTGTGGAGAGAACTTTGTATATCTCGGAATCTCCCTCCTCCGAAGCCAGCAGAAAATCTGTGAAGGTTCCTCCGACGTCGATACCGATCTTGTATTCCGTCATAGCCCCACCGGCTCCTTGAATTCACCGAAAACTTCTTTAAAGAGGTTGGTGATCTCTCCGAGAGTCGCATAAGTCTTCACGGCTCGCAAAATATGTGGCATGAGATTATCATCCGTCTGTGCGGCATTTCTAAGCGCCTTCAAGGCAGCTTTTACCTCCGTTCCGTCACGCTTGGCCTTGACATCGGCGATCTTTCTTTTCTGTTCTTTGACGACCTCAGCGTTGAAAGGGTGGAATTCGATCTCTCCGGATTCCTCGTCCATCACATATTTGTTGACACCGACCTTTATGATTTCACCCGACTGGATTTTTTTCTCCCGGAGATAGGCCTGGCGGCTGACCTCCCGCTGGATATATCCTGTTTCGACGGCCTTCACCATTCCGCCAAAATCCTCGACTTGCTGCATAACCTCGACAATCTTTTTTTCCAGTTCGCTCGTCAGCCACTCTATATAATAGGAACCGCCCAAAGGATCGACCGTATCCCGAAGTCCCATCTCATCGGCCAGAATCTGCATGGTCCTCAAGCTGATGAGGGCGGCCTTTTTGGAAGGAATCGTGTAGGCTTCGTCATAGGAACAGAGGGCCATGGTTTGTGTGCCCGACAATGCGGATATGAGCGCGTAATAGGCGCCGCGGACGATATTGTTCTCCGGCTGCTGGACGGTCAAACCTCCGCCTCCTCCTCCGGCGATCATGCGCAAAACCATAGACCGGG
>JAFGNQ010000498.1 GCA_016926925.1 Candidatus Aminicenantota bacterium | reverse complement strand
TTACCCTCCGGGCGAGCCGATTTTGTCACAAAGGCTTCGTTGCAGCCCATTCGGCGTAGTCCACTACAGCCTCTTGGGCTGCTGCCTTGCCTTTGCACCAACCTCAATTCGTGAATAACCCAGGTGCCTGGGTTATTCATAAGAAATGGCGGCACTTCTTTTCTCAAGACATTGATATATTATGTTGTCGGAGTATAAAATACCAAATTGATGTGAAGAGGATCTGTGCATGAGATGAGAGACAACTTCGGAGCCTATACCGTTGAGAACTACGGGTACGATAAATTTGCGCATCTTGTCGGATTTTACGATGGACTTGGAAGAGGCGGATTCGGCCTCAGTGAAAAAGAAACGCGTTTTTTGAGAGTGAAACTTTCTCGACCGGGCTATGATCCTGAGAAAGACCTGTTTTTGTTGTCGGATTCAAACGGCGTCATCGCTTTTTTCGATACGATTCCGGAGCCCGGCATCGACCGGGTTGTGGTGAATTTTCAGGTTCGACGAGAAGACCGCTTTGCCGATGCGGCCGGGGCGTTGATGGGGCCCTGCCTGAACAGATGTTCGGAATTGAAAGCGAGGCGGATCCATGTCTGCTTGGATGAAGAGGATCATGCCGGACAGCTTTTTTTCAAAAACTCGGGATTCACTCGTGTGAGGACATTTTTTGAACTTAAGGCTGACTTGAGAGAAAGGCGGGAATCCGTAGATGATCCGGATTTGAGAATGTGTGCTTCATTTGCTGCGGGCGATGATGCTTATTTGCAAAAGCTTCAAAACGGAATATTTTCCGGGAGTTGGGGATTTTGTCCGAATACGGTCGAAGAGATCGAATATTACCTTGCCCTCACTGCAACGAAGATCGAGGACATTCTGCTGTTGCGAGAAAAAGATGATTTGCTGGGTTATTCCTGGGCGCATGAGAGCCTTGCGAGTGGAGACACGCTAAAGACAGCCCGCATCCATATGTTCGGAATAAAAAAGAAATTTCGGGGCAGAGGATTAGGGAGAAAGCTTCTCAATTTGAGCTTGGATGCGCTGCAAAGCCTGGGTTTTCGAACCGTTGAATTAACTGTGGATGCCCAAAATAAGCCTGCCTGTGCGCTGTATGCAGCGCTGGGATTCAGAGTCCAATCCAGATGTCTATGGTTTGAAAAACAACTGACCCGGTACTGATTATGATAAATTTATTATGTCCCCTTTTTTTATGATAGGGAAGGTAATATAATGATCTCTTTTTTTACCTGGAAAACTCATTTAAAAAGTCGCTATTAAGAGTTCTCTTGTGTTTTCTCTTCTGCATCGGCAGACGGAGTTTGTATAGAAGTTTCAGCAAGGAGGTTAAGCTTCATGGAAAAACGAGATGCCTTGGAAAAAATTGCAAAGCGATTGCGCATCCATTCCCTGAAGATGACGACAAAGGCGGCATCGGGCCATCCCACCACCTGCCTTTCTATGGCGGAGCTGATGGCTTGTCTCTTTTTCGATGAGATGAGTTACAACATTGCGGATCCTCATGACTGGGCGAACGATGAGTTTGTCCTTTCCAAGGGGCATGCGGCTCCCATTCTTTGGGCGTGTTATGCAGAGGCTGGAATAATTCCTTTGAAAAGCCTGATGAGCCTGCGCAAGATTACGAGTCCGCTTGAGGGGCATCCCACCCCAAGGATGAAATGGGTGAAGTCTGCCACCGGCTCGCTGGGACAAGGGCTTTCCGTTGGAGTAGGGCTGGCCTTGGCTTTAAAACTCGGAAGATCGCGCAGGAGAGCGTATGTCGTGATGGGAGACGGAGAATGCGCCGAAGGCTCTGTTTGGGAAGCTGCCAATCTTGCTTCTCACCTCAAGCTGGACAACCTCTGTGTCGTTATCGATATCAACAGGTTGGGGCAATCCGCACAAACGATGTTCGGCCATGATATCGCTGCCTATGAGAGAAGGTTCAAAGCGTTTGGATGGGATGCGTTCAAGGTCGACGGCCACCGTATCGGAGAAATCCGCAAGGCCTTCGACAAGGTCAGACAATCCGAGAGACCTGCCGTTATCCTGGCCAAAACGATTAAAGGAAAAGGCGTCTCTTTCCTGGAAGATAAAAATGGCTGGCATGGGAAGCCTTTAAAGGAAGCGGATCTCGATAAGGCCTTGGCGGAGATCGGACCGATGCCTGAAATCGATGCCAAGAAGCACGTAAAAAAACCGAGGAAAATCGACCAACCTGTGTTTAAAAAAGGATACCGTTTCAAAAAGAACGACTACACTGCCCAGACGGCCACCCGGCGTGCTTACGGCAATGCCCTCTTGAACCTTGGAAAAGTCAATGAGGCGGTGGTTGCGATTGACGGAGATGTCCAGAATTCTACTTATGCGGAAGATTTTTTCCGGGCATTCCCTGAGAGATCCTTCCAGACATACATTGCCGAGCAAAATATGGCCGGCATCGCCCTGGGCCTCCAAGCAAAGGGTTTTCTGCCTTTCATAGCGACCTTTGCCGCTTTTTTGTGCAGGGCACATGATCAGATCCGCATGGCCGCCTATTCCTTCGCCAATATAAAATTTGTAGGATCGCATGTGGGTGTCAGCATTGGAGCTGACGGGCCGTCTCAGATGGGTCTTGAGGATCTGGCTATATTCAGGCCTATTCCCGGCTGTGTGGTCCTCTATCCCAGCGATGCCTACTCTTCGGAAGCCTGTGTGGAAGTTTTGGCCAAGCACAAAGGTATGTCCTATTTGAGGACGACCAGGCCGGGAACCCCCTTAATTTATAGTAAGGATGAAGCATTCCCGATCGGGGGTTCCAAAGTCTTGAAGAGAAGCGGCAGGGATGTGGCTGCAATTATTGCCGCCGGAATAACGGTGCCCGAAGCCCTGAAAGCCTACGAAGAGTTGAAGGCTGAAAAAATTCTGGTGAGGGTTATTGATGCCTATTCGATCAAGCCTCTGGATAAAACTCATATCTGTCGTGACGTTAAGAAGGCTGGACAAAAAGCCGTTGTCGTCGAGGATCATTATGCGGATGGAGGGCTGGGAGATGCGGTTTGCACTGCTTTGAGCGGGGATGCGGAGGTCGTTCATCTCGCGGTCAGAGAACTTCCCCGATCAGGCAAGCCCGATGAGCTCCTTGATAAATACGGCATAGGTGCAAAGCACATCAGGGATGCCGTCAAATCTCTCACCTCAAAACGCAGGCGGTAATGGATGCATCACGGATAATAGGATGTTTGCTGTGATGACACGGGTCTTCATTTGACTCGACTTATTCACGTGTCGAAGTTCGTTTAGAGCATATACAAAGCCCGGTCGAAAAAATGCACCGGCTTCCGAAGGCGGGAAATTTGCATCGATTTCACGGATTGATTCTGCGCTGTTTGATTCTTATGAGCCCTGTCATTCTTTTTGGCGGAATCGGCCTGCGTAAAGAGGGGGTTTCTGCAGGAGATTTGTCCGATAAGGGGGTGGTCGTTGTCGTTTATGACGGCGATACGGTTAAAGTGCGTTTTGAGGGCGGCGTTGAACGAAAGGTCCGGCTCATCGGTGTCGACTCTCCTGAAATCGGGGATGAAAGGGAAGAAATACGACTTTCAGCCTATATGGCCAAGAGATTCTGTTTTCACCGGCTCTACCGGAAGACGGTTCAACTCACTTACGATTGGGAGCGTGAAGACAAGTACGGGAGGCTGTTGGCCTATGTCTGGCTGGGCAAAAAACTCCTTTTCAATGAGCTCATTCTCCGAGAAGGCTTTGCTTCTGCCTTCTTGAAATTCCCTTTCGAGGAAAAATTCAGGAAAAGGTTTGTGGAAGCAGAACGTGCAGCCAGAGAACAAGAAAGCGGATTTTGGCAAAAAAAGCCCCTGCCCGTCATTTCTGCATCCGAGGCTAAAAGAAATATCGGTAAGTACATATCCGTGAGCTTTCAGTGCACACGTGTTCAATTTCGAGGTAATTTCGTATTCCTTCATTCACAGGGGGATTTTTGCGCACTCATATCACATCGGAACCTCGCTAATTTCCCCGATATCCGGTCCTTCGAGGGAAGGCTGTTATCCATCTCCGGCTATTTGGAGGAGTACAGAGGGGAGCCCCAGATTATGGTCTTCCTGCCGGTTCAGATTAAAACAGTTGTCTGTCCTCGTTTTAATTGATATAAAGCTATATAAATCTTTAATGAAGACTGATAAATTGCAAGAAACAATTGCCCTCAGGCAATTGTTCGTCAAATTCGAATCGAGATAAGCGAGGTTCTGTGGAAGTCGGCAATCTTCTCTTCTATTTTTTCATCATCTTCACGTCTGCCAAAATTCTGGGAGAAATCAGCGTACGGCTGAAAATGCCGGCTTTGATTGGAGAGCTGGCGGCCGGTGTTCTCCTCGGAAATTATGTGTTGGGTGTCATCGACAATTCCAATCATATCCTCATGTCCTTCGCAGAGCTCGGCGTCATTTTTCTCATGTTCCACGTCGGCTTGGAAATACGGGTAAAGGACCTCTTCGCTGTAGGCAGAACTGCGATACTGGTGGGTATTCTCGGAGTGATTTTCCCGCTACTCATGGGCCTGGGCACTATGCTGCTCCTCGGCAGAGATATCGTGGAAAGTCTGTTTATCGCCACAGCGATTCTGGCGACCAGTGTGGGGATATCCGTAAAAGTCCTGCAGGATTTAGGACTAATCCAGCACAAAGTTGCCTATATCATACTGGGTGCGGCCGTTCTCGATGATATCCTGGCCCTTATCGTGTTGGCCCTAGTCAAGGGTTTGGCCAGGGGAGAATTTCAAGTTGTTGAGTTCGTGCTTTTGGTCGTGGAATCCTTGGTATTCGTCGGTTTCTTAACTCTTTGGGGACCCCGCCTTGCAAGGAAAACGCGGCGGTGGGTCGAAAAACTGAATATTCCTGAAGGTCCCTTTGTCCTTTCTGTCATTCTGTGTCTGGGATTGGCTGAATTAGCCGATATTATCGGGCTCGCGGCCATCATCGGGTCGTTCATGGCCGGCATCTTGATCGATGAGTTGGCCGGAGTTTATGATCTGGAAAACAAAGTCAAGTACGTGAACGAGTTTCTTTTGCCCTTCTTTTTTGTGATGATGGGGGCGCATCTCAATCCAAGATCATTTCTCGCCCCGGAACTTTTGTTTCTCGTCATCATCATTTCGGCTGTGGCTGTGATCAGCAAAATGCTGGGAGCTTCCTTAGCCTGTCTCAACGAGAGCTGGCAGGTGCGCATACAAACAGGGATTTGCATGATCCCCAGGGGAGAGGTAGGCATCATCGTCGGATTGGTCGGGCTCAACCTGCATACGATCACTCATGAGACATATACAGTCGTTCTCGGCATGTCGCTTCTCACAACAATCATTACACCCCCGCTCATTCTGATGGCGTTCAAAAAGAGACGCCGGGCATCCAGAAAGCAAAGCGTGGGCGATGATAAAACGCAATAGATTACGAGAGGAAGGTACTATGAATAAGAAAAAAATGAGAATGCTTTGTTTATTGTCTATCTCAGTCTGCGTTCTTATGTACGGTTTAAACTGGAGTATGGAGAAGTCTAAAAATGTAGATCCTAAGTATGACGAAAGCCTCTACAATGCGATGAAGTGGCGATGCATCGGTCCTTACAGAGGAGGAAGGGTCACAGCTGTAGCAGGTATTTCTGATCAGCCCTACACGTACTATTTCGGCGCCACGGGAGGAGGAGTCTGGAAAAGCGAGGACGGAGGTTTGAACTGGAAGTCCGTCTCCGATGGATTTTTCAAGACAGGTTCCGTAGGGGCGATAGCCGTATCCGAATGGGACACCAATGTGGTTTATGTCGGAATGGGGGAATCGCCCATAAGAGGAAACGTTTCGCACGGAGACGGAATTTACAAATCCCTGGACGCCGGAAAAACCTGGGTGCATGCAGGACTCGGAGACACGAGCCAAATTTCGAGGGTGCGCATTCATCCCCGCAATCCCGATTGCGTGTATGTGGCAGCACTCGGACATATATACGGTCCGAACCGGGAGCGAGGTGTTTTCAGGTCTTTTGACGGAGGGAAAACTTGGGATAAGGTCCTCTACCGCGATGAGAATACCGGAGCCATCGATCTCGCTATGGATCCCTTCAATCCCAGAGTGATTTATGCTTCGCTCTGGGATGTCCACCGAACACCCTACAGCCTGTCCAGCGGAGGGCCGGGAAGCGGTCTTTTCAAATCCGTGGATGGTGGCAACACCTGGATCGAGATTTCCCGCAACAAAGGCCTTCCCAAAGATGTCCTTGGAAAAATCGGTGTGACCGCTTCAGCCGCTCAACGAGATCGCATCTGGGCTATTGTAGAGGCGAAAGACGGCGGCGTGTTTCGCTCGGACGACGGGGGTGAGACATGGATGAAAATGAATGATCAGCGCTTTCTCAGACAGCGAGCCTGGTACTACAGCCGCATCTATGCCGACCCCCAAAACGCTGAGTCCGTCTATGTGCTGAATACGGGACTTTATCGTTCTTTGGATGGAGGGAAGACCTATCAGGGAATTCGTGTACCGCATGGAGACAACCATGATCTCTGGAT
>JAFGNQ010000497.1 GCA_016926925.1 Candidatus Aminicenantota bacterium | reverse complement strand
TGGCGTGAAAAATCCGACTGGAGCGAAGACATCTCCAGCCATTTTCATCTCGCACCCTGTCAACCCACACAAAATGGAAGAGAGCCAAGAAAATTAATTCTCGGAGATATATGACGCCAAGCACCGAAGGAGACAAGTATGATAAAGCTGTCGACTAAAGGAAGGTACGGAACACGCTTGATGTTGAATCTTGCATTACACTTTCAAGAGGGAGAAACACCTGTAGTTCTCAAAGATGTATCCCGGGAGGAAGACATTTCCATTCGCTACCTGGAACAGATCATCATTCCGCTGAAGATGAAAAAACTGGTAAAGAGCATCCGCGGAGCCGGAGGCGGACACATTCTGGCAAAATCCCCCTCCCAAATAAAATTGATCGAAATCATCGAAGCACTGGAAGGGCCATTGGCTCTCGTCGATTGTATCGAAAGTAAAGATGAATGCGGTCGCATACCCCTTTGTGCCACCTATGAGGTATGGAAAGAAGCCAGCACGATGCTAAAAAACTATTTCGAAACGAACACACTTCAAGACCTGATCGATATTTGGGAAAAAAAGAACAACCGGTAGGCAAAAAATCTCAGTCGTGATATACTGATTTTATTAAGTGCTCCGGTTCAGTTCAGGGCATAATACGCCCAACAAGCTGAAAAACACACTCTTTTTTAAAAATGGAAGAACGCATCAAAAAAAGGCTGTTGAATATTCTGAGCAATATTCCTCCATTAAAGGAGATCCTTATCTCCAAGCGAACGATAGAGGAAAAAAGAACAAAAATCAGAGAGTTTTTGGCGCAGAGACTATTGTCGACTTTTGCCGACGATCCCAATCTCCCTTCTCTTAAATGGGTTCTGACCCGAGATGCCATCCTTGTCTTCAGCAACATCATCTCAAAACGCAGTGAACAACTGGCTGGATTCAGTTTCCTTGAATACATCAACACCCTGATTCACAGCGATAGGAAAAAACCGGTCATAAAACCTGCCGCCGGTTTTTTTGCAGAGCTGGAATATCTCTTTCGCGGCATTATGGGTAAAGCGGATGTCTACCCGGAGAACGCTCCCGCCTTTGCCAAACATCATGGAGCCAAAGCGGCTAAATTGAGGTCGACCGACCTATCCCGAATGGCCCGAAACACAGCGAAATTCATTGACCGATATGTCAGCGGATTGGACGATGACGTCAAGCGGCGCAGGTACAACAACAAGCTGCGAATCCTCCGCTATTTTGACGCCGCCGATTACGAATGGAGCAATTGGCAGTGGCAAGCCCGCCACATCATCAGGGATGCCGACACCTTAAAAGAACTGATTAAACTGACCGACGAAGAATATAAAGCTATCAAACTAGCCAGAAAATACAGGATTGCATTCGGGATCACTCCCTACTATTTGTCCCTGATGGACTATGAACCCGGGCAAGGAAGAGATACGGCTGTTCGCGCCCAGGTGCTTCCCTCACTGCATTACGTCAATAGATTGAAAGAATTTAAGGATCTTGATGAGAGTTCGATAGACTTCATGCTGGAAAGAGACACCTCTCCCATCGAAGGGATTACACGGCGGTACCCTCAAATTGCCATCCTGAAACCCATATTAACTTGCCCGCAGATTTGTGTGTACTGCCAAAGAAACTGGGAGATTGAAGATGTCTATTCTCGTTCCGCCGTTCTCCCCAAGTCCAGACTGGAAAAAGCTCTGGAATGGATCGCGAAAACACCTGAGCTCACCGAGATTCTGATCACCGGAGGAGATCCTTTTCTCCTATCCAACGACAGAATTGAACACCTGCTTTTCAAACTTTCCCGAATCGACCATATCAAAAGGATACGCCTCGGAACTCGGACTCCGGTGACTCTTCCTCAGAGGATCACGGACTCTTTAGTCAAGGACATTGCCCACTTTCATAATCCCGGCAAAAGAGAAATCCTTATTGTCACGCACTTTGAACACCCATATGAAATCACGCATCAATCCATGGAAGCGGTCCAGAGATTTCGACGCTATGGTATGGAAGTTTATAACCAGCTTGTTTACACTTTCTACAATTCACGAAAATTCGAGGCCGCCGTTCTGCGGAATCAACTGCGTTTGATCGGGGTGACCCCCTACTACACATTCAACACCAAAGGCAAAGCGGAAACCGATGATTTTCGCGTACCCATACCCCGCTTGCTGCAGGAACAGAAAGAAGAAGTCAGGCTTTTTCCAGGCACGGTAAGAACCGACGAAATCGTCTTCAATGTCCCCGGCCTTGGAAAAAATTACCTGCGCGCCGTCCAGCACCATGATGTCATATCCATTCTGCCCGATGGATGTAGGGTTTATGAGTTTCACCCCTGGGAAAAGAAGCTGGCCCTGGCAGACACCTATGCCTACACGGACGTTTCGATCTACACATACCTGCAAAAGCTCAAATCCATCGGCGAGAATATCACCGATTACAAAACGATCTGGTATTACTATTGATCCGGATTATTCAAGAATCTCCACAATCCGCCTGGAAACATATTTTGTGGAACCTGCAGTTATGGGAATTGCCGGTTTCTACGATAAAATTCACTTGTTTGAGAGCCGGATTTCTTTTGATTTTCATTTGGGCTTTTTTGGGTACGATTGGATTATTCACCATCTCATAGATCGAATCTTGATTCCCGTACATAATTCTTTTGCCGCCTTTGATCAGACAAATCGTCTCACCGTTATGTTTGATTCTGAGACAGTACAAAGATATCCCATGTTTCACCAATACAAAATCATACGTTCCTTTCTCTACTACGACATCTTCATGTTCAATCATCCACGGCAGGTCTACCTTCCTAAAGACAACGACGTCCTGAATCTCAGCGAAAGCAGAGCAAGCTACGAGACACAGGGCAAAAATTGCC
>JAFGNQ010000496.1 GCA_016926925.1 Candidatus Aminicenantota bacterium | reverse complement strand
TTATAGCGATTTTTGCTATAGGACAACAGGAAACCTGGGCACAAGTGAAACCAGTCGTTTTAAGGCTGGCCCAACCTCAGGCAATTGAACATCCTCAGAGCCAGATGGTGGAAAGAATCGCTGAGAAGATAAAAACCCTCACAAATGGTGAAGTGGAGTTAAAACACTATCCTGCCGGGCAACTAGGATCTGCCCCGGATGTTTTTCGCCAAATGGTCGATGGCGGTATCGATTTCGTCATTGGGGGAACTGACCAGCTTTCTTCGTATAATAAACAACTGGACGTCTTCCAAACGTTCTATCTTTTTAAAGATCCGGATCATATGCTGCGAGTTATGGAAAGTCCGCTGGCGACTGAACTGTTTGAAAAGGTCCGGAAAGAATCGGGTATTCGGATTGTCAACAATATCTATTTCGGAACCAGGATCCTCTCCACAAAGAACGTCAAAGCCACGAAACCCGAGGACCTGAAAGGCGTGAAGATCCGAGCGACTCCAAGCCCTGTGTGGGTAGAAAATATCAATGCCCTGGGAGCAACGGCCGTAGCCATGCCTCTTGCGGAAGTCTATATGGCTCTCCAAACCGGAACCGTTGAAGGGCAGGATAATCCTCTGCCAGGAGATAAAGCTCATAAATTCTATGAAGTCCAAAACAACTTCATCCTTACCAACCATGCTATTGGATTCTCGACCATTATGGTCAACGAGCAGTCCTGGAACAAGATTCCCGCCAAATACCATGCGGATATCGAACGGATTTTCAAAGAGGAAGGGGGATGGATGAAAGATGAAATCATCCGCCAGGATGCCGAAATCAGGAAGGAATTCGAAGCAATGGGCAAAGAGTTTATCGAACCTGATAGAGAAGCTTTCCGGAGTCGCGTGCTCACCATTCAGATAGAGAAAAACAAGGATACCTATGCTGATCTGATCAAAAAGATCATGGAAATCGATTAGAACTACTTTGTTAGATTCGAAAGTCCCCCTTTCTTAAAGGGGGATTTAGGGGGATTTTTTAAGTCCAGAAGACATTCGACACTCCAAAATCCCCCCTGGCCCCCCTTTAGGAAAGGGGGGATATACAAATCTAACAAAGTAGTATTAGACATCTTTATAATAAAATGAGGTATGCTTTAGAGCGAGGAGTTTCCTCGCTCTCCTCTATAGAACCTACAATCCCAATATGTCGCAAGCAAAAAAGGAAAAATTTTGTGAGAGGAAAAACACTCATAAAACATCTTGATAAGATTCTGATCACCTTTTTTCTCTGCTGTGTCATTGGGGGGATTCTTCTTCAAATTCTGTCACGATTGTTCAATCAATCTTTTTCATGGACGCAAGAATTTTCATGCTTTAGTTATGTATGGTCGATTTTTATCGGGGTTCCGCTGGTATATCGAAATGACGCTCACATCAAAATCAGTTTTTTTTATGACCATTTCCCCCCAAAAGTCCGAAATATTTTATGGTATGTGAACGAGATCATCATCTTACTTTGTGTGATCGTCCTGTTTGCTCCCGCATTAAAATATGCGCTGGCAGGGTTAAGAATGAGAAGCCCGTCTATGGAGATTCCCATGTTTTTTGTGGATATCTCCATCCCGCTATGTTTTATTCTGTTGGCCCGCCACATCATCGCGAAGATCGTATTGAAAATCAAAGAGGGCACATTATGACTATAATGGTGATCGTCTTTTTTTGCCTGGTCGTGATAAAAACTCCCATTGGCTTCTCCCTCTTGATCTCTTCTCTGGTGTATTTTCTGAGAGATGGGACTATCCCTCTCACAATTATTGCCCAAAAAATGATTTCTGGCCCGAATGCGTATGCCCTTTTAGCAGTGCCTCTTTTTATTCTATCCGGAAATTTTATGAACGTGGGGGGCATCACGACCAGAATTTTCCGTTTCGCCAGAGTATTAATCGGACATGTTCCGGGTGGTTTAGGGCAAGTCAATATTTTGGCTAGTGTGATCTTCTCCGGGATGTCAGGCTCAGCCAATGCTGATGCCGCGGGTTTAGGGTTGATCGAGATCAACGCCATGCGGGAAGCGGGGTATGATGAGGATTATAGTATCGGAGTAACCTCTGCTTCGTCTATTATTGGGCCAATTATTCCGCCCAGCGTCCCGGCAGTTCTCTATGCCATGGTGTCTTCTGTTTCTTTGGGAAAGCTCTTTGTCGCAGGAATTATTCCCGGTTTCGTGATGGCATTGTGTATCGGGATCATGGCCTTTATGATCGCCATGAAGCGAGGCTACAAAGCGTCTCAAAGGGCTACGTTCAAGGAAATTCTCACGGCCTTCATCAAAGCATTCCCTTCCCTGTTGACTCCTGTCATTATCATCACAGGTCTCTGGTCCGGGATGTTTACGGCGACAGAAGTCGCTGCGGTGACATTAATTTATGCTCTGTTTTTGAGTACACTAGTCTACAAAGACCTGCGTTTGAAAGATATTCCGCAGGTTCTCTACAATTCAGCCTATCTCTCCATCCCCTTCATTTTTATCGTCGCGACGTCGATGGTGTTCGGCTGGATTATTATCCGGGAACAGGCAGGACAACAACTGGGAAATTTTATCCTTGCATTGACGTCGAATAAATACGTCATTCTCTTGATCCTGAATATCGTACTTCTCATTCTGGGAACGTTCATGGACCCTGCTGTAACCATTTTGCTTCTGGTCCCGGTCCTTAAACCGCTGTTGACCACGGTCCAGATCGATTTACTTCACTTTGGGATTGTGATGATTCTCAATCTGATGATAGGCTTATTAACACCACCAGTGGGCAGCGTGCTCAACACCTTAACCACGGTGGCGGATATCCCGATGGAGATGGTCATCAAAGCCACAATGAAATTCTTGCTGCCGTTAATCATCTCCCTTTTACTGATTACATTTATCCCACAGTTGGTTCTGTTTCTTCCAAACCTGTTGTTTAAATGAGAGAGGAAAAATCATGCAACACACCGAACTTTATCAACGATTATCCGAAGAAATTCATCGTATTAAACTCATCGATTGCCACTGTCATATCATACCGTTCAATGATTTGGCCGGGAAAATGGACGTATTCAAGCTGTTTGCTCTCTACAGCGCTTATGCGCTGCTTTCTTCCGGAATGAGCGTCAAGGATCATGAATTGTTAGAACAGAGTCACGGTGATCTTGAGAAGAAATGGGAGGTATTTTATCCCTATTGGGAGAGAATCAAAAACACCGCTTGCGCGAAGATTTTTTTACGTGCGATGAATGACCTCTTTGGGTACCGAACATTTGAAACAGAAACATACAATGATTTCTCCAAAACAATATCCCAGGTATACGCAGCAGAGAATACGCAATGGTACAGAGAAGTTTTAAAAGAGAAGGCCGGCATCGCTTTAGGAGTCATCGACTATGGAACAGCGGACGTGAATCGGGAGTTTTTTGTGCC
>JAFGNQ010000495.1 GCA_016926925.1 Candidatus Aminicenantota bacterium | reverse complement strand
CTACCGCGAGTGGGCTGCAACGAAGGCTTTGTAGTAAGATCGGCGCGCCCGAAGGGTAAAAAACGGCGGCAATAAGAAGAAAAAAATCTTGAGATTGAAAGTGCCGTCGTTATTTATGAATAATTCAGGTCGGATAGACTCACCGGACAAATAAAACGTATAATGAGGCCATGAGTTTGGACTTTCTTGCAGAGACTGGCGAGTTTCAAGACCTCGTAAAAGCAGTGGACCGGGGAGAGAAGAAGGTTTGTATCACAGGGATTGTCGAGCCTGCCAAGCCTTACTTGATGGCAAGCCTGCTCAAACACACCCGAAAAAAAATTATATTTATCAGACCTTCCCATCGTGCATTACCCGATTTTGAAGAACAGTGCCGCTTTTATCTGTCCCAATTCGGAATCGAGCCATCCCTGGCCGTACTCCCGGCACTATCAGAGACACCTTACAGAGAGATTTCGCCATCCCTGGATACTGTATCTTCTCGTATGAAGTTTTTCTACGCACTGGAGCACGTAAAGCCTCGTTTTATCGTCACCAATCTTTTCGGGCTGCTCAAACCGTTTCCTTGTCCCTCAGCTTTGAAAAGTATGTTCTTGAATGTCGAAAAGGGTGAGGAACTCGGACGGGACAGACTGCTTCGAGTCCTGCACGATTACGGATACTCGCAGGAAGACATCATCAGCTCTCACGGAGAATACGCATGGCGCGGCGGAATCGTCGATGTCTTTTCCCCTTGGGAGACGTATCCTTTTCGTATCGAGTTCAGCGGAGATAAAGTGCTTTCCCTGAGGACCTTTGACCCATCGACACAGCGGTCCGTTTCTAAAACAATATCTCTCATCGTGCCTTCGTTGCGTGAATTTCCCGGCACGCCGGAGTTCGTTCAAAAATGGATCAAAAATGCGCGCTCGATCCATAAGAATGTTTTTCCTAAAGACCTTTCCGAGAAGGCAGAGTGTTTAAGGAAAGGGGAGGTCTTTCCTTCTTTTTTTTTCCAGTCCCTTTTGAATAAAGACCGCTTTGTCCCATTCCCTGATTACCTGGGTGATCATCTCCTCGTGGTCGACGACATCCAAGAAGTCAGACGGGACTGGGAGGAGACTTTTGAGAGCCTGCAAGAGCAGTTTCAGGAAATCAAAGAACAAAAGAGGATGGCTCTTCCTCCGGAAAAAATATATCCTCCCGCGCTCTGGGAACAAATCGGTCGGGAGGCTTTGTCTCTGTCCGATCTTGTGTCTCCAGACGCTCCGACTATCCGTTTTTCCTTCCAGAGTATCAGCCGGTTCGCCAACAGAATTCCCTTTTTTTTGGATTATATGAAGAAAAGCCAGGAGGAACGCGAGCGGAGCTATGTCTATGTCGCCAATCCGGGCGTCCGTCGTAAATTTGCACACCTCCTTTCCCAGAACCAGATTCCTTACCTGGAGACATCCGATCCTTATACAGTCCCTGTCGATGGAGCCGTTGCCCTCCTTGTCGGAGGCCTCAGCCAGGGCTTCCGCTATCCAAAGGAGAAAGTTGCCGTCTTCTCGGAGAGCGACATATTCACCGAAGACAAGATCCTTGTCAGTCGGCCGAGGATCAAGCCTTTCACAACCCATTTTCAAGATCTCAGTGAGGGTGATTATGTTGTTCATACCGATTGTGGGATAGGAGTTTTCTCGGGCCTGGTGAAGCTCGAAGTGGATAAAAAGAAGCGCGAGTTCATTTTCATCCGCTATCGAGACGATGATAAACTTTTTGTCCCCGTGGAGGATTTGAACCTCGTTCAGAAATATGCCAATCTGGGAACCGGCGCTCCGACTCTGAATAAGCTGGGGTCGCTCAACTGGGAACGCACCAAAGCGAGGACGAAGAAGGCCATTGAAACGATGGCCAAAGAGCTCCTGCATCTGTATGCACGGCGAAGGGCTGTAAAAGGGCATCGCTTCAGCCAGAAGGGGGTTTGGGAGTCGGATTTCGAAAAAACATTTGAATATTCGGAAACGGAAGATCAGCTCCGGGCCATGGCGGACATCAATGAAGACATGGAGTCGGAATCTCCGATGGATCGCCTTCTCTGTGGGGATGTGGGCTACGGCAAAACGGAGCTAGCCATGCGGGCATCTTTCAAGGCAGTGATGGATGGAAAACAGGTTGCCGTGCTCTGTCCGACAACGGTTCTTGCCAGCCAGCATCATAAAACCTTTCAAAAAAGGATGGTGTTCTTTCCTGTGAGGATCGAAATGCTGTCCAGGCTTCAGCGCCATGCGGAGCAGAAAAGGATTGTTGAAGATTTGAAAAAAGGCTTGGTGGATGTGGTCATCGGAACTCACAGGCTGTTTGCCAAGGACGTTCAATTTCGTGAACTCGGACTTCTGGTGGTCGATGAGGAGCAAAGATTCGGTGTTAGCCATAAGGAGAAAATCAAAAAAATCAAGGCGAATATCGATGTTCTCACCATGACGGCAACCCCGATTCCGAGGACCCTTAACATGTCTTTGTCGGGGCTGAGGGATATCAGCCTTATTGAAACACCTCCCAAAGATCGGTTGGCTATCCATACGGTTGTTACGACATTCAGTCGAGATCTCATAGCATCGGCCATCAAGGCTGAACTGGGACGTGGAGGTCAAGTCTATTTTATCCACAATAAAATCGATGACATCGACTCGATTGCCGCTATGATCAAAAAATGGGTGCCGCAGGCAGAGGTCGTTACCATCCATGGTCAGATGCCCAACAGAGCTCTTGAGGAAAGGATGGTCAGCTTCATCAAGCGGACACACAATGTTCTCGTCTCGACAACGATCATCGAAAACGGAATCGATATTCCGCTGGTCAACACTCTTTTGGTCAACCATGCCGATCGATTCGGCCTTGCCCAGCTCTATCAGCTTCGGGGCCGGGTCGGTCGCTCGTCGCGTCAAGCCGTGGCCTATTTTCTCGTCCCTCCCTTTACGGATTTGACGCCACTGGCGAAGGAACGATTGAAAGCTCTCCAGGAATTCAGCGAGCTGGGCTCGGGATTCCGGCTGGCGGCTAAGGATTTAGAAATCAGAGGGGCCGGCAACTTTCTGGGTTCTGCGCAACACGGTTACATGGAGGCCGTTGGATTCAATTATTATATGAATCTGCTGGAGAATACGATCAAAGAGCTGAAGGGAGAAAGAGAGGAGGAGGTCAAGAGCGAAATCAATATGAAGGTGGATATCCGGATTCCGGAAGACTATCTCCCACAGATCAACCTCAGGCTTGACCTGTATAAAAGGATTTCATCCGTAGCCGACCTTGAAGAAATCGAGCTCATTAGAGCCGAGATGAAAGACCGTTACGGCCCTTTCCCGTCCAGTATAAAAAACCTGCTACGCTACGGCGCGGTCAAATATCTGGCACAAAAGATCCGCATCCAAGCCATTGACAGGGTCGGGCGGAAAATTATTGTCAAATTCCTTCTTTCTCCACATGCCGATCTTGCTAAAATGATCCAGTTGCTCGAGCAGCATACCGGGTCGATCACTCCTCAGGGGGTTATGAGCCTCAATCTGACTTCCGAAAGCGAGGCTGGGATCATGGATGAAACCATTTTCATCTTGAAGAAGTTGAGTTTAATGTAATTAATGTACTATAATCCAGGTTGCGACGATGAAAAATCTAGAGTTGAAAACGCGGGCCGGGTTTTCTCTGCTTGTGACATTTTTGATACTCCTTTCTCTTAGCTGCCAAAATAAGAGTGCGGAAGAACCTCTTTTGTCCGGCAATCTGAACGATCCCCAAAAGATGAACAATATTGTTCTCAAGATTGAAGATTCTTTTTATTTCAATACTGACTTTGAGAATTTTCTCCGCTCTCTCTTCGGGGATGAGTATAAAGGACTTTCTCTGGGTTCCCTCAGCCGAATATTTGATGATTTCGTCGATGAAAAAATTTATTTGCATGCTGCTCAAAAGAGCGAAATTTCCTTATCCGTCGACGAGCAAAAACAGTATTTAGCCAAACTGTCCCGGGAACATCAACCGGAGGGGAATATCGACTCCCTGAAACAAGAAGAGATCACAGCACTCATCAACAGGCTTCGCATAGAGAAGTACATGTCCCAAAAAGTGACGCACATCGATGTATCGGATGATGAGATCACAGAGTACTACGATCTTAATAAAAGAGAATTTCTAAGACCCGAAAGGGTAAAAGTAAGCCAGATACTCACGGAAAAAGAGGATAAGGCGATCGAGATCCTCGAGAATGTGAAAAATGCCGCGGAAGAGACATTCAGGGAAATCGCTCGAAAAGAATCATCCGGCGTGGAAGCAGCTAAAGGGGGTGATATGGGTATATTCGAGCAGGGACAGTTACCTTTTGAGATGGAGAGAGTGATCTTTTCTTTGGGTGTCGGAGAAGTCAGTCCGGTTGTAGAGTCAACCTACGGGTACCATATATTCAGGCTCGACGCCAAATTCGAATCGGAGCTTGTACCGCAAGAAATGGTCTCTGAGGAGATCAAGATTAAAATCTTGAACCAGAAGATCAAGCAGCATTTAGCCGAGCACCTTTCAAGCTTGAAAAGCCAGTGGGACTGGAAGTCTTACCCCAGCAATCTCTCTTTCCAATACCAGAGGATGGACTATGAGGATAACTAAACTTCTTATCGTGATCTCCCTGATTTTCATGAGCGGGGCGTTTCTTTTTAGCCAAGAGATCGTTGAGGCGATAGTCGCTATCGTAAACGATGATGTCATCACACTCTCCGATTACAAGCGAGAGCATGACAACCTCTACAGGATGCTTCGCTCTCAATTGCAGGGCGAAAAATTCACCCAACAGTATGATCTGGCAAAAAAAGAGCTCTTGAATTCCATGATCACCAACCTTCTTCTCAGCCAGGAAGCAAAAAAAATGGGACTCGATGTCGGCGAACAGGTAAAAACGACCATCGAGAATATCAAGCGCGAGAACAACTTAGCTACGGATGAACAGCTGCAGCGGGCACTGGCGCAGCAAGGAATGGATTTTGAATCTTTTAAGAACGAAATGGAGCAGCAATTCCTAAGGCAAAACATCATATTTTCGGAGGTCGGCAGGAAGATTGCCATCGATGATTCGAAAATTGTAGCCTACTACAAACAGCATCAAGAAGAGTTTATAGATCCGGTTGAGTTCACGCTCAAAGCCATCTATTTTGCAGAAGAAGGCAAATCAGAGGACGAACTCGAGAATAAAAAACAAGAGATTGACAACCGTATAAATTCCGGAGACGATTTCGGCCAGTTGTCGAGCGAGTACTCGGAGGGGCCGGAAAAAGATTCTCAAGGAGACTTGGGGAGTTTCAAAAAGGGGGAATTGGAAAAAGGCCTGGAAGAGGCGGTCGATGTGCTGGCCGCCGGAGAAATCTCGCCCTGGCTCAACATTCGTGAAGGCTGGTGGCGGTTGAAGCTTGTCGAAAGAAAAGAAAAACGTTTGAAAGCCTTCGAAGAAGTCCGTAAAGAAATCGAAGAAAAGCTTTTTTCCGAGGCGCAGGAAAAAGAACTGGATAAGTATTTAGAGGATCTGAAAAAGCGCAGCTACATTAAAATCCTGATACCCAATCCACTCGAGATGTAAATCCGGGAGAGCTTCACTGCCCCATTTCGAGAGAGCTTACTTCTTTTCCTCGTTTTTCAGTTCTTCTTTTGTCTCCTGTTTTTTCATCCCGACAGGTTCCGGCTCTTTGAAATCTATCTGTTTGGATACTTCCCATTCCCCTAAGGGGAGGAATTGAGATCCCTGCCCTTGGGCAAAAAGCTTCACGATCACGATCTTCCACTGCGGATTGTCCTTGAAAGAAGCTAAAGTTTTTCCCTCGACTCCGTAATTGCTCTTCAAATGGATAACATCGCTTTTTTCTCCGGGAGGAACCGGCTCTCCTCGGATAGCTGCCAGATATGCGTCGCCCAAATTTTCGTAGTCGTCCCGAAAGCGGAAGTTGGCATTGAAATTAATGTATTTGATGGGCTTTTCTGTTATGTTCTTGACACGAAAAGATATGGATGGTACAAGGATCAGTCTTTGAGGCCAGGGTTGATAGTATTTATCCACCCAGGATGTTTTGACATCCACCACTTCGATGGAAGCTTCGAGATCTTCGGCCGTCATGGTTTTCCACAGGCCGGATTTTTGCAGAACTAAGACTAAGACAGCCGCAAAAACGAAAATTAGAAGTAAAAAACCATATCTTTTCATTGCCTTCCTCCTCGTGATTAGCCTGGATTATTCATAAAAAATGTCGATACTTATACCAAACAATATGAAATCAGAACTTTCCTCGTTTTTCCGTGGAATCAATCATATTTTTTCATTCTCATTGCACTTTTTATTTTCAATCGACATTTTTTACCCATCGGGCGAGCCGATCTTACTGCATCTGCTTCGTTACAAAGGATTTGCGGTGGACAACCACAGCTGCATCCTTTGTGCCTCGCTTCTACAGCAATCTCGACTCGTGAATAATCCAGGCTAGAACGGCAGCTCGATAGAGTCACAAACAATCCAGCAAACTGAAACCTATATTTTATTGAATAATACTTGACAAAT
>JAFGNQ010000494.1 GCA_016926925.1 Candidatus Aminicenantota bacterium | reverse complement strand
CACAGGCAGCCTTCACCAAGCTCTTCGGTGCATTTTTTAAGCTGCCGGGAGCAAGGATGGCGGCTCCCCGTGCCCGCTGGCTGGGGGATTTGAGCCGGCCGAAGGAGGAATGGGTCGGCCTCTTTGCGCTTCCCTTACCCGATTCTGTCACATCGCTCCCCCCGGAAATGGAGGGCGTGCGGATCGAAGAATGGGAATACGGCCAAGTAGCGGAAATCCTTCATGTCGGGGCTTACGGGGATGAACTCCCCACAATTCAAAAACTCCTAGCTTTCATAAAAGAACAAGGCTATGCCATCGCCGGACCCCATGAAGAAGAATACCTGAAAGGTCCCGGCATGGTCGCCGATCCCTCCCATTACTGGACCATCATCCGTTATCAAGTGAAAAAATAATCCCGTAATGAATTTTTTATTGAACGGCAATAGGGCAAAAAACTTCAAAAGCCTTGCTTAACAAATGAAAACCGTCATATATGCCGCGTAAAAAATGGCATTCTTTTTTAACCTGGATTATTCACGAGTCGAGGTTGCTGCAATGAAGGCTTTGTAGTGAGATCGGCTCGCCGGAGGTGAAAAACGCCGACATATGAGAGAAAACTCATTAAAACTATGAGCGGCGGTTTTTATGAATAATTCAGGTTAACTAATCTTTTTTCTTGTAATTTGAAGGAACCGTAAATTCGGAATCGCTGACATCGACAGGCGCGAATTCGAGAAGTTCCGTGTAATAGGAAAAGCTGGGCTCATCAGTATCGTTTTTGGAATCCTTCTTAATGGCCTTTTTCGCAAAGGCCCCGAGCTTCCCTTTCAGTCCGGATGCCTCTTCTTCCTTCTCTTTTTGCGCCTCTCCGCCTTCCCGGATAGTGTAGTATTTGCCGTCGATCACAACGGGATAGCCTTTGATCTTGCTCATCTCAGAAGCGAATTTACTCGCATCTTGCCTAGTTGAACTGTTCTCCGTACCAAGGCCACTGAAGACCGTCATCCAGTTAGTGCCCAGTATATCCTGTTGGGTCGAGTCTATGTGCCAATCCAATTTCTGCATGTATTCCCGGGTAAACTGATTTTCCTCTTCTCGAGATTTCTGAAGATCGCCGGATAAAGGGGTTGTCCAGACATCCGTGAGGAGACGATCCGTACCTTTCTGGCCGGTCCTTGTGTTTTCCCATTGGGTCACCCATGTGACGACGAATTTTTCAGCAGGGAAAGTGTTGATTGTCCGGCTCTCGCCGGTTTTTTCGACTTTGAACTCGGATTTGGTGATTTTGATATCACTTTCCGCTTTTTCGGATTCCTGTTCATTTACAGCTTCTTCCTTTTTCTCTTTCTCCGAAGCTACACCCTCCGTCTTTCCAGGCGCGTTCAAAGGGCTGACCCTGTATTCCTTTTTCCTGTGGTCCATGTCAAAAATTGTCATCTGTGTCAGGTCGATAATCTCTCCAAAATCGCCGGACTTGAGGAGGAATTTTCCCGAAAGAGATCCCACAATCCCTTTGCCTTTAAATTCGTTTTTGGAGTCTGTCAGCTTCTTTTCTGGAGCGATCTTCTCCGTTTGCAAAGACTTGTAAGTCCCGAAGCCTTTGAAAGTAACCTCGGATTTGGTTTTCTTGACCACCCCGGCAAATACCGAACCGGAAAACAGCACTGCAGCTACAAAAAGGCATAATGTTTTTTTCATATTACATATTCTCCCCTGCTGGTTGTTACGATAATATTTTTCTAGCTCAACTCCAATTAAAACAAATTATATCCATTCTTTAGCCATAGTCAATAGTATTCTTATATTATTTATATCAATAGTAGTTAAATAGCAGATAATAAATATTCAGTGGGCACTCTTCATGATTACGTAAGACTGGATGGAACCTGCAGAATCACAAAAGGCTTGCCATTTTCACGTAAGCGGCATATGTTGATGTCTCGAGCATCCAATTTCACACCGGATATGCTTAAAGCGAGGGGAATTTAAATGAAAATATTTTTGCTTCTTGGATTGATAAGCGTTTGGATCAGTACAGGATTGGCCCCGGGAACCGAAGTTCAGGAAAACATAATGCCAGAATCCGGCGAGAGGATCCTTCTGCAAAACATCCGTATATTCGATGTCTTTCAAGGTAAAATGTCCCAGCCTCAAAACATACTTCTGGAGGGAGATCGAATCAAAGCTGTGGGGACGGATGTGACTTCCTCGCGGATGGATATCCGCAAAATCGATTGCGAGGGAAAATTCGCTGTTCCGGGTCTCTTCGAATGCCACACACACTTGACTTTTCTTCGAACGATGGGAAAGACGACTCTTAAAACGATTCTCTCAAGATTCGTGCAAAACGGCATCACCCAGGTGCGTGATGTTGGAGGACCGATCGATGTCCTGCACGAAATCAGCCAGGCCGTTTCCAAAGGGGAGATGCTGGGCCCGGAATTTTTTTACACCGGCCCCATGCTCGAAAAACCCCCCTTGCATTGGGAAGAGCACAACAAAAGACTGCCGGGATTCACCGTCGCCGTGGATACCAGGGAGGACGTGGACAGAATACTCCCTGAGCTCGTGGAGGGCGGCGCCCAATTGGTCAAAACTTTCAACAAATTCGATAAGCAAATTTATGCCTATCTGCTGGAAAAAGCCCGTGCTCATTCGCTTCGTGTCATCCACGACCCCGGAATGCCCTTCTTTCAAATGATCCCTATGGAGCAAGCCATAGACATGGGAGTTACCAGCATCGAACATGCCATGGCGCCCTGGCATCTCGCCCTAAAGGATGAATATCAAGAGGAATACGAGACACTTTTGGCACAGGGGGCGGACGAAGATAAGCAGAATGCCTTTCGACAGAAGATGGGGCTCTTGGGAGCGAATTCAGTCTCACCAGAAAATCTCGAACGCATTGCTGATACAATGCTTGCTAAGAAGGTTTATCTCTGCCCTACGCTCTATGTGATGGAATTTTTGGCGCGGCAGCCGTCCCCCAAGGATAAATCCAAAGAAGAACAGGAACAACAAAAAAAATTCCTAGCGGGAATGATAGAGGTTGGATGCCTTCTCGTACGTGAGCTGGCCCAACGCAATGTCAAACTTCTGGTCGGCCAAGATAATATTAATCCCATGGGAACGCTTGTCGAGATGCGGCTCCTGAACAAGTGCGGAGTAGATGAACCGGAAATCATCAGAGGCGCGACGCTGTATCCTGCCCTTTGGTTGGGAGTGGAAGAT
>JAFGNQ010000493.1 GCA_016926925.1 Candidatus Aminicenantota bacterium | reverse complement strand
GAGGCGATATAGTGGAAGGTGTATTTGACATCTGAGAACGGCACACCATCCTCCAGCGGCCTGATGGTCAGCATCATCGGGATGCCGAAGGCGGCGGGCGCGGTGGTATCAAGGGTCTTCCCCGACTCCGGCGCACCTTCGGCTGAAAAACCGTCACAGAAGTCGGCGATTCCGTCATTGTCGAGGTCGCCGTCGTTGACCTGGAAAATCTTGCAGGCAATTGTTTGAACCCCAGCAGCTCCACAAAACAAGATCATTCTTCATTTTCGTTTTTTTCTTTCTCTACATATCTAAATGATGATACAGGAGACCAGTCTGTACTAACTTTGTCGGTGTCTATTCGTACTCTGGCGAAATAAGTGCCCAATTTGAATTCATAATCCTCAATCGTCGTTGTCGGCGGGATTAGTTTGTTGTAAATTATTTCTTCGAAATGAGGATCCTTGGCGATTTGAAGTCGAATCCTAATGTCCTCTCCCTTCATGAAATGAAAAAAACGATGATCAAAATAATTAAGGCCAGATATTTTAAACTTATTCCCAACAAAGAACTCATGGGATGAAAGAGGATAGGGGCGCATCCACAAGTTTCCGTTTCCAGGAGTTGATTCTGCTAGCATTTTGACTTCCCAACACTCGATTCTATCCAGTTGTGTAAAAAGTTTTCTCTGAAGGACAATGTTCGTTCCAGGGTAGGCGGCATCTCCAGGGAACGGGTCGATGCCAATGGCGATCCCCCCGAAACCAGGCCATAATGATATGTCCTTTGCCCATTGGTTATATTTTTTACTTAGTGAATCGTAGTTTTTTGCGAAATCACTTCTACCCCAGAAAACATAATCAACAAGATTATGTTTAACCAAATCTGTGTCCTTAAATAAAGCACAGTAACCAGGAGATCGTTGTTTGATAAAGGGACATCGTTCAGCCATGCCACTCTTTTTCGGTATCAATATCGGACTCGTTTTTACCGTTTCAGGGTATACCGGTGCTTTGATATGTATTAAAAAAATATCCCTAATTGCACTCACTTTATTTTCATTTTTAATAAAACTGACAAGTACAAGTTCCTTGGGGTTGATGATTAAATCATCGTTAGAGAAGGAGAACACGAGCTTGTCGTTACATACAATTGTATATCCGACAAGCCGTATCTCCTTATCGCTTCTATTGTACAACTCCACCCATGAGCCATCATCTCCCGGGGGAGAATCAATAGTCATCTCTGAAAAAACAATCTCTGAAGAACCAGTATTGTTTTCAATAGAAAAAACTGAGACCGCAAGAAAACAAGCCAGTAAAACCAATAAATAATGTTTCATTATAGAAGACTCCTATTTAACGTTATAGTATTTTTTAATTTCAGTTTTGTCATCCTCCCCGTCTCCGTCCGTATCTAATTTTTTGAAGTGTAGCTTCAACGGTTTGAACCTGTTTTTCTCATCAAAATCAACAACACCGTCAGAATCAGAATGTCTTGAGACAGTTGTTTCATCTGATCTAGGCTTTATTGACTTTAACCTTTCAGTTTTAATTTGCATTGCATCCATTATTCCAGTCCATTTGTTAACCTCTGAGAAGTATTTCCATGAAATTCCTCCAGATGGATCGAATAAGTGAACCTCTCTATTCCCACTTCTAATTCTTACTCCACATATGATGGAAGCATGAAGTGGATCCGGCGTTCCTTGGGGGAACCAGCTTATTATGACAGGTTGGTGGAGGATAACAGCATTAGATATAAATTTCCACCTCGCATCATCATCAACTTTTTTAAACCACCATTTGTTTTCAATGTCAGCAAGTTTTAAATTTAAAGACCATGCAAGGTTTTCTGCAGATCCCCCGCCTGCATTATGCCCTAACTGACCTGGCCCTAAAGGATCAGAATCATCTTTATCTTTGTGCATTTCATATGAGATTCTGTCTTGACTCAGATTGCCTCCATAATATTTGTTCAGCATTTTGATGCATGCTCTCCCACAATACTTTTTGCAGTGTTTGCATAGATCTAAATACCCCTTATGATCTTTATCCCATACATGGTGTATGGCACCATGTGGGTGAACCAGCGGGCATTTTACACAAATCATCTGGGTGTCCTTATGCTGGTCTACATAAGCCTTTTCAAAATCAAAAGGATGCGGCAGGCCCATTGCAAGAGTATCTGTAATGGTGACTTTTAGAGTATCCCACGCAACAGGATTTGCGTTTTCTTTTTCTTGGACTAGCGCGGAGATTATTCTTGACCCGTTGGTTTTCTTTACACCTTCAACAAGCATATCCAGCTTCCCGTTTGAATCGAACCAGTCTTTGTCAAGAACTATTTTGTTTTTCTCCGTATTCGGGCCGACCAAAACTTCCCCGCTTGCTCTGAAGACGCGGACAATGTTTTTATCGGCGACAATTAAAACAGCCTCATATTTGTCACTGAGCGCATTTATAGGATCGATAACAAGACGCATTGGCGCCATGTCTTTCTTGTCCTCTTCTCCATTTATTACATCATCATCCCTATCCACTCCGCCGCCATCAGAGTCAACATTGTTGAAGATGATTTTCCCGGGATCGTTTTCTTCAATTTCATCCTCAGCATCATCGTATTCCGGGCTTTTGTAGCGGTTGTTGTTGTTGCTGTCAATATCCAAATCCACGCTAATGTTAATACTCTCTCCTGTGGCGCTCCAGTCTGGAGGTGTGCCTTCTTTGCCGGGGCCTGTGCTGTATTTGCCCTTGACCTTTCCGGTGTGTTCGGAGAACCCTGCAGTCAGCGTGAATTTCGCCCTTACCAGGGAGCTGGTGTTTCTGTTGAAATCGTCATGGGCGCTGTGCCTGACGTTCAACTCGTTCACGAACTCGGTATATTGCGTCAGGAACTCAATGTTGACCGCCTCCGCGGAGACATGCCTTTCCTCGCTTTCGTCCGGGAACGCCAAAGATTTCCATTGGCCTGTGGGATGAGCGTGGTCTTTGCTTACCTTCAGGACGACGCCCTCGATGCCCTCGACGACCTGGCCGCGGGCTGTGCATAATGGCAGACACGCCAGAGACGCGGCTGCGATAATCTGTAGAATCCTCATCTTCTCTCCTCCTCTATCTTGTTAATATACTTCTCAATCAGTTTTATGTAAGTGCCGGCGGGATATTTTTTCAGCAGGCGCCTGTAGGTTTGCAGGGCGTCTTTCGGGCGGCCGTCCTCACGGTATGCGGATGCCAGATAGTACATGGCCGTCTGCTCGTGGTGCGGGGTGCCTGCGACACTGACGGCGCTCTCATAGCATCTGATGGCCTCGACGAGGTTTTCCCTGCCTGGCGCCGCGCTGTAGATGTTTCCCAGGCCGATCAGCGCATCCGGGCTACGATAGGCACCCTTGTACTTCTTTCCTGTGAGCTCGAGGAGCAGTATCTTCGCCTCCTGCACCCTGAACATGCGGTACAATATTTCGGCTAGGCGGTACTTTGCCGACGCTTCCTGGTCGTGGTTGAGCCTGCCGAGCAGCCCTTCGGCCAGTCTGCGCCGGACGGCCTCGCAACGCTCCTCGTCCTCGATCTCGTAGTAGAAGTCGCCGAGTAGGACCGCGGTGCGCAGTTTGTCGCTGAAGAGCGCCAGTTCCTGTGGCATGCAACGCATCCATCCGAGCTGGTAGCCGCGGATGAGCCGGGTGTATGAGTTGGGCTGCCTGGAGTCATACATCATTCGTTCGAGCGGCTCGAACATTATGACGGCCTTTGCGGCCTTGAGTGCCTGTTCTTTGTCGCCTTTGATGAAGAAGCAGAGGCTGAGCATCTTTCCGTTGCGGGCCTTCAGGCTGTCGAGATACCAGCGGCAGTGGATTCGGTTGATGATCTGCTCGGGCCTGACGGGATTTTTCTCGATCCACTGTGTCCATCCTGTGAGTTTCTTTTCGGTCTGGGGAGGGCGTGAGACGTATGCGGCCTTGTCGGGAACTGCCCATCCGGAGAGTTCCTTTCCGAGTCGTGCGGAGTCGCCGAGCCACTTGTAGCAGCGGGCGTAGCAGGCGAACGCCTTCTCCACATCGAGCAAAGTCTCGAG
>JAFGNQ010000492.1 GCA_016926925.1 Candidatus Aminicenantota bacterium | reverse complement strand
CCACTTTTTTTCCGGCCGCTCTTGGATTTCTGTTTCACCTCTTGACAAAAAAGCGGACATCCGAGCAAGAGTTCCTTGTTTTTGTGGTAGGCTTGGTCTTTTTCGCATCGGGTGCGGCCTTTTATTTCAATCTTTCCCCCCTTTATGTTTCGATGGTCATGGGTATTGTATATTCCAATCTTACACGGACTCATGAAAAGCTTTATCCTCTGCTTCTTTCGACCGAAAAACCGTTATACATCGTACTGCTTATTCTTATAGGCGCGCTTTGGGTTTTTCGATTCGACTGGGTCATAGTCACTTTGGTACTTGCTTTTATCGCCGCAAGGATCATCGGATACACTGTCCCGCTTCCCATATACCGTATTCTCCTTAAATTCCCTTTTCCGCTACCGCCGTTTTTTGGGTTGTCTTTTTTGTCGGTCGGCGGGATCGGAGTGGCTCTGGCTGTTAGTCTGAAACTGGCTTATCCCATGGCTATGACGGATATTTTTCTCTCGGTGGCTCTGCTGGCTGCCATTGTCAGTGAGTTCCTGAGTCCCAAGGCGTTACAGATGAGCATTCGAAATCTGGACCCGGAAGTTAAGAAATGATCGCACTCATCGTACTTTTTTGTTTGATGTTCTTGATGAAGAGTTCCTGGCTGCTTCCATTGTCCAATCCGGATCAAAGCACTTCCATCGCCCTCGGATTTATCCTTATATTCGCCTTTCTCTTCGGGAGAGAGACCGGCCGTCTTCAACTTCCTCAAATCACGGGATTCATCATAGCCGGGGTTATCTGTGGCCCTTATGTCTTGAAGTTCTTGGAGGTTGATCAAGTACACAACCTCCAGCTTATTGATGGGTTGGCCTTGAGCTTGATTGCTCTGACAGCCGGCGGCGAGATGCAGGTTCAGCGACTCAAAGGGCGCCTGAAGTCTATTTCGGCCATAGTTACCTTTCAGACGATACTCATCATTGCCGGTTATGTTGTTTTCAGTCTTATCGGTCGCGGCTTTTTCCCCTTTTTTGCCGGTCGAACTTTGCTGCAAAGCTTGGCCGTAGGTCTTCTTTTGGGGACACTGGCGACAGCCACGTCGCCGTCCACTACCATCGCAATCATAACAGAGACCAAATCCAAAGGAAGATATACGGACCTTATCCTTTCCGTGGCAGTTGTGAAAGATTTCGTTATTATAGTTCTGTTCGCGATATTCCTCTCTTTGACGAAACCCCTGTTTTACCCGGCTCAAGGTTTTGATGTCGGCTTTCTCACGGATATTTTCTTTGAATTGGGCGGATCCTTGCTCATAGGCGTGATGGTGGGGTTCGGCATCATATTCTATCTCAAATACATTCGAAGGGAGATTACGGTTTTCATCCTGAGTATCGCTTTTTTCACATATCAAATTTCCCATAGCTACGGTTACCATCCTTTGTTGATTTGCCTCCTTGCCGGCTTTCTGGTCGAGAACTTTTCCTCGCATGGAGAAAAATTGATTCATGCCATCGAAAAAAGCTCCCTTCCTGTGTTTGTCGTCTTTTTTGCCATATCGGGGGCTTCTATCAACCTGGACGCCCTGCGAAGCAGTTGGTTGCTGGCACTCATTTGTGTTTTTTTGAGAGGTGTGCTGAAATTCCTGGGGACTTACGTTGGAGCCACTCTGGCTCGGGAGGAACCGGGCGTAAAAAAAGACTGCTGGCGCGGATTCATCTCGCAGGCGGGCGTCGCCCTGGGCATTGCCGTCCTTGTAGAGAGAGCTTATCCAAGCTGGAAGGGGCAATTTGTATCCTTAGTCTTGGCCGTTATTGCCATAAATCAGATCATCGGTCCGATTTTACTACAGAAGCTTCTTATCAAAGTAAAGGAAGTGGGAAAAAAAGAGTTCCTCTAATCCAGAAAAGGACACAGCTAATCTTGAAAAAACGATATGATATTTTGGCCTTGACCGAGCGGTATGGCTTTGGAGATAGCCGAGCGGGTTGCATCGATGGCCATTGCGCAAGCCTGAGTTAGAGAGTTTCCTTCAGCGAGCAGGGCGAGTATGGTTGCCGAGAGAAAACATCCTGTTCCGTGTACGGTTTTTTCGATTCTCTCACCCTCATAATGATGGAATCGATGCCCATCATACAGGATATCCGTCACCGCATCCATGAGGTGTCCGCCCTTGATCAGACAGGGTGTGCCCCAACTCTGAAATATCCGGGAAGCCGCAACTTCCGCGTCCTTGGGGGTTTTGATGACGGTCTTTGATATCAACTCTGCTTCACGGACGTTGGGAGTGAGCAGAGTTGCTTTTCTCCCGATTTTATTGATAAATTCGGACACGGATCCTTCCTCCAAGAGCCAGGTGCCTGAGGTGGATCGAAGGACCGGATCCACCACTCTCGGCTTGTCCGGATTATCAGTAAGAATTTTGGCTGCTATCGGAATGTTTTCCTTGCATCCGAGCATTCCGATTTTGATTCCCGAAATAGGCATATCGCTGTGAAGAGCTCTATACTGCGCCCAGACAAAGTCAGGAGGAGGGCAGAAAACTTCTTCGACTTCCTTTGTGTTTTGAACAGTTAAAGACGTTACTACGGCCGCTCCTTGAAATCCTCTGTGCTTGAATGTCTCGACATCCAGGATGACTCCGGCTCCTCCGCAGGGATCGAAGCCGGCAACCGTTAGCAGGACCTTATCTTTTGATTTGCCATAGCGGGCTGATGGATGGTTCATGTCTGGCTGCTTTTGTATTGTATTCTAAATAGAGCGGGGGATTTATGCAAGGAGATAGCATTGATGGATGTTCTTACTCCAGTCAGATTTTTAGGGCTAAATCTTCCGATGTCGTTTGAGCATCCATCAATGCTCTCCGAGCTTACCTGAGGATTCCTTACAGTACTACGGAATCGTAAAGTGATACTCTTAGTTATGGCAGTGCGTGAATAATCCAGGAGTACGTGGATTATTGACGAGTTGAGATTGCCTCAGATGGGAGGCACAAAGGGTGCAGCTGTGGTTATCCACTGCAAATCCTTTGTAACAAAGCAGATGAGTCGAGATCGGCTCGCCTGAAAGGTAAAAGGCGCTGACAATGAGATAATAAAATCTTGATAATGATAGCGTCAGCGGTTTTTATAAATAATCCACGAAATTTACGTTTGTGGTAAGATGTGCTACATTAGATTCGAATAAATAATGAAAGTAAGAGCACATATTGTTGTCTCGGGAAGAGTTCAGGGCGTATTTTTCCGGGACCACACGCGGAGATGGGCTCAATCCTTCGGCCTGACGGGTTGGGTGAGGAACATGCCTGATGGCAGGGTCGAGGCCGTAATCGAGGGGGAAGAGGCCGAGGTCAGGGCTTTGATCGCCAGAGTCAGAGAAGGTCCGCCTATGGCTTTTGTAGATGATGTCGATTGCGGTTGGGAAAAATTCCAGGGAGGATACGACGATTTTCGTATAACTTGGTGATGTGCTCAAGCCTGTGCCTGAAGGTTTGCTGCGGTTGTGTGAAAATTATCCACATATCCGTGAGGGTATAAACGACTAAATAATCGGAGAATAATCAATGTTCGTAATCAATGAAAAAGCCCAACATGAGGTCGAAGTTTTCAAAGGGGTGACCCGGCACACTCTTGCCTGTGGAAAAGACATCCTGATGGCCAGGTTTGAATACAAAGAGGGATCGAAAGTCCCTCCCCATAAACACGCTTACGAACAAGTGACGACCGTGCTTGAAGGGGAGCAAAAAATCATCATTCGAAGCGAGGATGAAACGGAAGAAATTGTGATCAAAAAGGGAGACACATACGTCGTTCCTGCAAATTTCGAGCACGAGCAAATCACGCTCAAAGAAGCCGTGACAATTGATGCTTGGAGCTTAGCGCCTTAATCGTCAACCCCCGGGGGGGAATTCTTAAGCATCACAGCCTGATGGAAAAGGCCATCCCGTCTTTCCATAAATATGCCTCGCATTAAAATCTCTTGCTCTTTTGCTCCTGACGTCTCGCTATGCCCTTTTCATTGCGGCAGAAGGAGCAGCGAAAAGCCGGCAGAGTTTCGGATGGAGGTTAGTGAGGTTTTTTTGATGTGAGAAACTTCTGTTTGCAATCATCCGAGCAAAAAAAATAATCTTTACCCTCGAATGTGACTTTGATCGCATCTTCTTTCGGAAGATATATATTGCATGTCTCATCTTTGACCATCAATCCGGATTGGCTTTTTATACTTTTTGGTCTTCGGCTTCCTTTGTTGACGGTCGTGAAAAAGCGAAAGAGAAGGTAGGCGATATAGCCGAGCAGCGCATAAGCGATGAATCTCAACAGACCGAACATAACCATCTCAATGTAGACGATTTAACAGGTGATGTCAAACCTTCGGCAACCATCCATCTCCCGTCCCCTGCATCCTTCTCCCGATCTCTGAAAATGGAGATGCGCTATGGATACGGCTCGAACATGCACTGACTCTTACTCGCTTTCACACGGCACGGAGCCGCTCCTACGGACGACTGCCTTGCTTTTCTTTCCTAACTCCCTGGATTATGCATGGGAACGGAAATGCAAATGTGTCACATTTTATCTTGATAATTGGGTTGCGAGCGGGTAATATGTTAGTCTCTGTTCGATACATCTTGAGAGCTTGATACACCTTGCCGGAAGTGCTCAAAAATAATTTTCATAGGGCGAAAGCCGGAAAATATTTCGAATTCGTAATGGTTTTGCCCTGCATAAGATAAAAGGAGAAAATATGGACTTTTTACTAACCGAAGAACAAGAACTTTTGATAGAATCCATAAAAAATTTTTCTGAGAAAGAGATCCGACCATTAATCAAAGAGTATGACGAAAAAGGGAAATGGCCGGAAAGCTTGACAAAAAAGCTAGGGGACATGGGGCTTTTGGGAATCGTCATCCCCTCGGAGTACTCGGGGGCTGGATACACAAACCTCGATTATGTTCTCATTTTGGAAGAAATCGCGAAAGTCGATCCGTCGGTCGGGTTGGTGGTAGCCGCCCACAATTCTCTTTGTTCGAACCATTTCAATTTGTTTGCCAGCCATGACCAAAAGCAAAAATATCTGACTAGATTGGTTTCCGGTGAAACACTGGGTGCCTGGGGGCTTACTGAGGCAGGTGCCGGCTCGGACGCGGCCGCTTTATCAACCAAGGCCGTCAGGGACGGAGATCACTGGATCTTGAACGGGACCAAAAGGTTCATAACCAACGGATCTCTGGCTGAAATCCTGGTCGTCATGGCCATTACAGATCCGGAGAAAAAACGAAAAGGTATCTCCGCCTTCATTGTAGAGAAAGGCATGAAAGGTTTCAGTATAGGAAAGAAAGAAGACAAACTGGGCATCCGGGCAACGGATACTTCCGAACTCATCTTCGAGGATGTGAGGATCCCCGCTGAAAATTTAATCGGCAAGGAGGGAGAGGGATACAGACAAGCCATGGGCATTCTGGATGGCGGACGGGTGAGCATTGCTGGATTTTCTCTGGGAGTCGCTGCAGGAGCACTCGAAATTAGCTTAAAATACGCAAAGGAAAGGGAGCAGTTCGAACAACCTATCTCCAATTTTCAAGCGATTCAATGGATGCTGGCCGATGGATTTACTGAGCTGGATGCAGCCAGGCTTTTGACCTACCGCGCTGCCTTTCTCGAAGACCAGGGAAAAAAGATTCCCAAGGAATCAGCTATGGCCAAGCTATTTGCCAGCGAACTGGCCGTGCGGGCCTCCCGAACCGCTGTCCAGATTCACGGAGGCTATGGGTTTATAAAAGAGTATGCGGCCGAAAAATTCTACAGGGATTGTATGCTGGCAACCATAGGTGAGGGAACGTCTGAAATTCAACGCTGGATCATTGCCCAGAAGGTGCTTTCAGAATACTGAATGTCCCGGTTCGATTCCATCGGCCATGCGAGAAAGTTCCCATGGAGCGGCCCTTCCTGCTTTGTCACTTATAATTGATTGAAGCGTGAACCCGTCGAAAACATGGCGATCGAGAATATGAATGGATTGATCGAAGAAATTCTGAAGGGAAACCCTACCGCAGTGGCCCGGGCGATCTCCCTTGTTGAAAACAATGCCCCTTTGACAGGGGAAGTGATGAAGGCTGTATTCCCGCACACGGGACAAGCCGTTGTGGTAGGCATCACCGGTGCGCCCGGCACAGGAAAGAGCACTCTTGTCAACCGGATGATAGCTCAACTCCCTGGAAAAAAAATCGGCATTGTCGCTGTCGATCCTTCAAGCCCATACACGGGGGGCGCGATCCTGGGTGATCGAATCAGGATGATGAATCACAGTGTAAATCCGGATGTTTTCATCCGCAGTATGGCTACGCGCGGGCATCTCGGAGGATTGGCAAAAGCTTCCGGTGAAGCACTCATGATACTCGAGGCTGCAGGCAAAGATTATCTGCTGTTGGAGACTGTGGGCGTCGGCCAGGATGAGGTTGAGGTGATGAAGCTGGCCGATGTCATCGTCGTAGTCTTGAATCCCGGCCTAGGGGACGAAATTCAAATCTTTAAGGCCGGTATCATGGAGATCGCCGATGTTTTTGTACTCAACAAGGCCGATTCTCCGGATACGGATCGCACACAGAGTCAGATCGAGGCTCTGTTGGAAATGGGGGGCAAGCAAGGCCTGATCCCTGAGGTAGTGAAGACCGTTGCCACTGAAGGCCGGGGGATTCCTATGCTGATCCAAGCCATCGAAAAAATCACAGTCGGACAGAACGAGGCAGTCCGGGTCAAAAGGAAGAAAAGGAGACTCTCTTGGATGTTGAGGGAGATCATCAACGCGAGGATCTATAAAGAAGTCATGGACCATGTCAGGGGTCTCGAATTCGATGAATATGTGGATAAGCTTTTCCTCAGAGAGATTGATCCCTACACTCTGGCCGATCAAATCGTCCGAAGGCTTAAAGGCCGATAGGTCAGGGCTGGGCGTACAGCGTCATGAGCCATCGGGCGAAAACCCGTGCAT
>JAFGNQ010000088.1 GCA_016926925.1 Candidatus Aminicenantota bacterium | reverse complement strand
CTCCAGGTTTTCCCTCCAGGACTCCTCTCAGGCCTGTCCCGGCCAAAACAGTTACGGGGATGTCCAGGCTTTCAAGAAATTGTTTGATGACAGACGATGTCCTCTTTTCCTGAAAGGCAACCTCGGGATGGCGGTGGAAGTCCCGCCGCCACTCTACGATTTGTTCCGTCAACTTGGCCGCATCCTTTCTTAATTCATCAATCATTTTATCTCCTCCATAAAAATGCAATCGGCTTCGGTCCTGATTGTATGATCTGCACAGAGATGAACCCTGTCATCTTACCACTCAAGTCAGATCCAGAGTCGGTTTCGTCTTAAGACTTATCAACAGGGTGAGGATGCTGTTGACGATAAGGCCGACAAATCCGGCGTTCATTCCCAGGAAGGGATCATGACCGCTGAGAATGAGAATGATGACGACAGCAATTCCTGCGACCAATCCGCTGTACACACCCTGCTTGCTGACCCGTTTCCAGAAAAGGCCAAGGACTACACCTGGAAAGAATTGGCAGACGCCGTCATAGCCCAGTATGAGAAGAGGGACCAGTTCATTCGGAAAAAAGAAAGCTAAAACCAGGGCTAGAGTCGTAATGACCAGCACCATGATCCGGGCTAACCTCATGACGGTCTCTTCCTTGGCTTTGGGATTGATGGCGGTCTGGTAGACATTTTTCGCTATGAGAGTGGAGGCAAAGAGGACCAATATAGCTGAGGGGACCATGGCTGTAACCGCACCCGCCGCTCCTACAAAACCCATGAACCACGAAGGATATGTTTTATTCACAAGATCCAGAAAAGCCAAATCGCCGTTTTTAAGCCCGGGCACGACCAAAAAAGCCGTAAATCCCACCATAAAGACCAACAGGATGGGAATTTGATAAAAAGGCATGATGACGGCATTCCGCTTGATGACTTTGTGGCTTTTGGCTGAAAAGGCGGAACCGAACACATGAGGCCACATGTAAAACCCCAAACCCGTAAGCAGTGCCGTGGACATGACCCAGACAACACCCATGTTCGATGTAGACCCGGGGAACACCAAGTGTTGAGGCGCCTTGGTGATGATGGCATCGAACATTTTGCCGAAGCTTCCGAAATAGATCAAAGGAACACCGATGCCTACCACACCTACGGCGAGAATCATCATCACATCCTTGATAATAGCAACCCAGGCAGCACCTCTCAGACCGCTTGTATAAACAAAGGCACAAGTTAAAATAAAGGCGATAAATATGGCCGTATTGCTGGTTATGGCTCCGTTACTGGCAACTTCAACTATGAAGCCCAAACCTGCCAATTGAAGCTGCAGGTAAGGGATGATGGAAAAAACGCCGATCAAAGCCACGAAAACGCCGAGAGACCGGCTGTCATAGCGCTTGATGAAATAGTCGGGCTGCGTGTGAAGTCCATGGCGTTTACCCACTTTCCACAGAGCCGGCAGGATGAAGAATGAGAGTGTATAGGCCAAAGCGCCATAAACCAAAATATAAAAAGCCGGCGCTCCTTTGGAATAAGTCCAACCGCTCGCACCTAAAAATGTGAACGTGGTGTAGATCTCACCGGCCATGAGCAACCAGATGAGGACAATTCCGAACCGGCGGCCGGCTACCGTCCAGTTTTCCAAGTTCATCTTGACCCGTCTGCCCGCATAAATACCAACTGCGGCCGAGATGATTATAGTGCCGAAAATAATGACAAGGGCGACGTTCATTCGTCCTCTCCTTCCTCAGGCTTGTTGTACTTCTTCTCACAGAGATAGGCCAATCCGAGGATAAAGGGAGTCAATACGACCCAGGATAGGATCCAGAAGAGAAGAAAGGGAAGACCGAGAATAACGGGTTGGATCCGGTTGACCAGGGGGAGGGCGAAGACCATCGTGATAAATGGAATGGCGGCGAGAAGCAACGCCAATTTCGTTCCTTTTTGCATATCCACCTCCTCGTTCAAGTGGGCTTATTATATCAAAACGTCTGCGAGTGTAAAGCCGGGACAGCACAAGGTGCCGGATTCCTTTTCAGAATCCAAAACACCCGGCACTTTCAGGATCATCGGGGATGGAAAAACCAAACATGAATTTCCCTAATCTCAAAAAAATGCTATACTGGTGCCAACCAAGAGACAAATATCTCGTAGGATCAGTTGCACACATGCCAGTCACCAATTTTCGGATTCGCTCTCACACCTGCTCCTTCTCTCTTCAAAAGATAGCGGGTGGTTATCATGCCTGCCAAAAGCAGTGTCGAGTCGCAAGAAAAAGGCGAGAATCATGCAATTTTTAGAATCTCTCATTTTTAAACTCAACATTCACACGGTCCCGCCCCTGGTCGTCGGTATACTCATGTTCGTGCTGGGCCTTGTGACGATGATCAGAGACAGAGCATCAAAGGTCAGCGTTTCCTTCTTTATGGTTACAGCCAGCATATTTGTCTGGCTGGGGTCTCTCGCCCTGCTCTATTCGGCTTCAACCATGGAGGATGCCACTTTTTGGGCAAACATCGAACATTTCGGTGTCGCTTTTATCCCCAGCTTCTTTTTTCTCTTCACTCTCGATATCACACGCCAGTACAAAAGGTACAGGCATTTTTCCTGGATGGCGCTTCTGCTCTCCGGGCTTTTCTGCGCCGGCTTTGTGTTCTCTCCTTTCCTGATCGAAGGCACCTCCCTCCACTCCTGGGGATATTTTGCCAAGTACGGCCCCTACGGCTTTTCCTTAATCCTCTATGTGGGCCTGTTCATGCTGGTCAACCTTATCTTGCTTTGGTCCAGCTATGTCGAAAGCACATCCGAGCGGGAGGCGAAGAGGTTAAAAGGCATCTTTATCGGGGTGCTCATCGGGCTTATCGGAGCCGTGGATTTTGCCCCGACACTGGGAATCACTCTCTACCCTTTCGGATACATACCCATCTTCGCTTGTGCCCTGATATTGGGCCAGACCATCTTGCGCTTCAAGTTGATCGACATAAGCTCTTCCTTTGCGGCCAAGCAAATCCTGGAGACGATGGAAGATTTGGTGCTCGTCGCCGATTTGGAAGGGAACATCGCGGTAGTGAACCGTGCCCTATGTGATTCACTCGGATACGATGAAAAAGAACTGAAAGACAAAAAGGCATCCCGTATCTTTGCATTGGCTGAGGACACCTTTCCTAAAATCCTTCGTAAAGATTGGATTTTTCATGACGTGGAGATGAAGTGGAACAGAAAAGACGGCACTCCGATCGAGATGAGCGTTTCTGCATCGGCCATTTCGGATAAGAGCGGCACGCCCGCCGGTATCGTCTACGCGGCAACAGACATCACGGACCGAAAGGAGACCGAGCGGGAGCTCAAGAGGGCGAAGGAAGCCGCCGAGGCAGCAAATAAGGCAAAAAGCGAGTTTCTGGCCAACATGTCTCACGAAATCAGGACTCCCCTGAATGCCGTGATCGGCTTTTCCGACATTCTTACGGACACTTCTTTGAATGATGTGCAAAAGGACTATCTGGAAACCATTAAAGAAAGCGGAAAGTTACTTCTTGCCCTCATCAGCGATATTTTGGATTTTTCTAAGATCGAAGCCCGACAGATCCAATTGGAAGAGATTGATTTCGACCTGAAAAACTTGGTGGAGGATGTGCTCAAAATATGCAGGCCGAAAATCGCAGGTCAGATGATCGAGCTCTACTACAATTATGAAGAAAATATGCCGTCATGTTTCAAAGGAGATCCAACCCGCATCCGGCAGATCATCCTTAACCTTCTCAACAACGCCATTAAATTCACGGAAAAGGGAGAAATCGGGGTTCATGTAAACAGAGTTCAAGACGAAAAGGACAAGGCGGGAACAGAAGACGGCCTCTATCCGGTGCAGATTTCCGTCAAGGATACCGGAATCGGTATTTCCAAAGATAAACAAAAGATTATCTTCGAGACGTTCACCCAAGCCGACTCGTCGACCACAAGAGAGTATGGCGGCACGGGATTGGGACTGGCAATTACAAACGCACTCGTGGATAAGATGGGAGGCCGGATTTGGGTCGAATCGGAGGAGGGAAAAGGGAGTGAATTCCTTATCGTTTTGAAACTCAAAGAATCAGACCTTCTGGCTCAGGCCGACATTTCGCCTGTCGGAGCCGAAGAACTCAAAGGCCTGAAAGCCATCGTCGTCGATGACAATGCAAACGCCCGTATTCTCATGAGATCCTACTGCACCAAAGCCGGTATTCAAATCACGCATGAAGTGACCTCGGCTGTGGACGCCCTGAAAACGCTCTCCAAATTGGACGAACTGCCGGACGTGATCCTTTCCGACATCATGATGCCGAAAATGGATGGATACGAGTTTGCCCGCCTCATCAAAGACAACATCAGGTTTAGGGGCTTAAAATTAGTGGCCATCTCTTCCGATGCCAGACCGGGTTCTTCTCGCGAGGCCAAAGCTTCGGGTTTCGACGCCTTCATGACGAAGCCTGTCACACAAAAAAACTTTATCAATGTTTTGCGAACGGTCATGGGTGACGACCGCGAAGAAGGGCAGATCGTCACGTCGCATCTGGCTGAGGAATTGTCACAGAACAAAATCAGCATTCTTGTGGCAGAAGACAATCCTGTCAACCAAAAGCTCATGAAAATCCTATTGAGCAGGATGGGATGCGAGATGGACCTGGCAGTGAACGGCAAGGAAGCCGTGGAAAAGGCCGCCGCCAATGAATATGACATCTGCTTGATGGACCTCCAGATGCCTGTAATGGGAGGTATAGATGCGACCAAAGAGATCCGGCGCAACGGGAACACCCGGCTTCCGATTATAGCCCTGACAGCGGTGGCCTTCACGGAAGGCCGCGATCAGTGCCTGGAGGCAGGAATGACCGACTTCCTGTCGCGACCGGTTGAACCGGAAAAACTGAGCAAAAAAATTTTGGAATGGACCGGCACCCCACCTTCCCGGAAATAGGACACCATTTTAACGAAACTTGTCTTTTTTCTTGATAGCAACTCGACAACGGATTGAGACAACTCAGGACGCACTTTTTACTTTTTTGGAAACTTAAGACCAGTCGGTTGCTTTCTGGTCAATTTCATTTTCTGGTGTATAATAGAGGGTCGCTTACGGCTCTGAATCTGTAATCTCAGACCAAAACCTTCCAGGAAAAGTAGAGAATAAATGTCCGATACTAAAGACAAGATCATACTCAGAGGAGTTCGTGTTCACAACTTGAAGGCAATCGATTGCGACATTCCTCTCAATAAGCTCATTATCGTAACCGGTGTATCCGGATCAGGCAAGTCTTCCTTAGCTTTCGACACGCTCTACGCCGAAGGACAGAGACGCTATATCGAGTCCCTCTCCGCATACGCCCGCCAGTTCCTGGAACGCATGGAAAAGCCCGATGCGGAACGGATCGAGGGCATCACACCTGCCATCGCCATTCAGCAAAAAGCGGTCACCAAAAATCCCCGTTCCACTGTAGCCACAGTCACAGAGATCTACGATTTTCTCCGGGTTCTTTTCGCCCGTATAGGCGTCGTCCACTGTCAACAATGCGGCCAAACCGTTCAGAGAGACACCATTGATGCCATTATCGAAACCCTTTACAGGCTGGATCCGCGAACGCGGATTCATATCACCTTTTCATGGCTCAAAAATAAGGGTCTGGAACCTCTCCGGAGGGATGGGTTTCACCGACTCTTCCTGAATGGCGAAATCCTAAGCCTTGACAAAGCGGATGAGATCGACGGCCCTAATATCGACGTGCTCGTGGACCGAATGACTCTGGACAGTGAAGAGAGGGATCGGTTGGCGGACTCACTTGAAATCGCCATGGCGAAAGGCGGGGGAAAAGTCGAAGTCCGAACCGACACCAATAGGGTCTATCGATTTTCCGATAAACTCGAATGTAAAAAATGCGAGATCGTCTCAGAAGATCCCTATCCGAATCTTTTTTCCTTCAACAGCCCTCAAGGTGCGTGCCCCACATGTCATGGCTTCGGCGATTTGGCTGTCTTCGATGAAGACAAAATCATCCCGGACAAAACAAAATCTCTGGAAGAAGGAGCCGTCGAGCCGTGGACCAAACCCGTCTCGAGGCGTCGCATGCGGCGCCTCCTCGAAGAAGCCGATAAGCAGGGGATTCCGGCAAATGTCCCTTTTAAAGACCTGACCGAAGACATGAAAAAATTCGTTTTTGAAGGGGACGGTCGCTACAAAGGAGTGCACGGTTTTTTTGAACGCCTTCAGCGGAAAAAATACAAAGTTCAGGTTAGAGTTTTTCTCGCCCGCTACAGAAAATACATCCCCTGCCCTGATTGCCGCCAGATGCGCCTCAACCCGCAAGCCCTAAACGTGAAGATTTGCGGCCGATCCATCGGGGAAGTGGTGCGTATGACGGTCAGCGAGGGACATGCTTTCCTTTCCCGTCTTGTACTGACTCCTTTCCAAAAGCAGGTTGCGGAAAAACTTCTGGATGAGATCCAGAGCCGGCTTAAATTTCTCCTGGAGGTCGGACTGGATTACATCACTCTGGACCGCATGACATTCACTCTCAGCGGAGGAGAAGCCCAGAGGATAAACCTTGCCTCAGCCTTGAGCACATCACTCGTCGGAACTCTTTTCGTTCTGGACGAACCGAGCATCGGTCTTCACGCACGCGACAATCATCGTTTGATTGCAATCCTGAAATCCTTGAAGACCATAGGGAACACGGTCCTTGTGGTCGAGCACGATCCGGAAATCATAAAATCAGCCGAATACGTCGTCGACCTGGGGCCCAAGGCCGGCGAAAACGGAGGCGAGGTGATTTTCGCCGGGTCTATAAACAATTTCCTTCAAGCCCGGGACTCTCTCACAGCTCAATATATACGGAAGGAAAAAACGATCAGGGTTCCCGAAAAAAGGCGTCCGGTTCGTCAATTCATAACCTTAACAGATGTTCACAAGCACAACCTCAAACACTGCAATGCCCGGATTCCTCTTCACACGTTCACCTGCATCACCGGGGTCTCCGGATCCGGGAAGAGCACCCTTCTCTACGATGTCCTCTACAAGGGCTGGAAAGGAGAGACATCGAACGGCTTTAAAGACATCAAAGGGATTGAGCACCTGGATAAGATGATCATGGTCGACCAATCGCCACTCAGTACATCGCCGCGCTCGATCCCCGCCACGTATACGAAAGCCATGGATGAAATCCGACATCTTTTCAGCCAAACAAGGGAGGCCAAGGCCTTACGTTTCCCTCCCGGCTTTTTCTCCTTCAATACCGACGGCGGACGGTGCGAAGAGTGCAAGGGCGCCGGACAACAGATTGTGGAAATGCAGTTCCTCTCGGATGTCGTTCTGACATGTGAAGCTTGTAGAGGGAAAAGGTTCAAGAGTGAAATTCTGGAGGTTAAATACAAAGGGAAGAATATCGATGACGTTCTCCGCATGAGCATCGAAGAGGGATATTCCTTTTTTTCAGAAAGCCCGAAAATCCGGAAAAAGCTCAAGCCCCTCATGGATGTGGGTTTGGCTTATCTAAGACTGGGGCAGCCGACAACGACTCTATCCGGCGGAGAACTCCAGAGGATCAAACTCGCCTACAACCTCGTCCACGAAAAGCAGAAGACTATCCTCTATCTCTTCGACGAACCCACCATCGGCTTGCATACCGACGATGTCGCAGTCCTGCTCCAAACCTTTCAAAGACTCGTCGAAGAAGGCCATACGGTCGTGGTTATCGAACACAACCTGGATATGATCAAATGCGCTGATTATATCATCGATTTGGGGCCTGAAGGAGGGGACAAAGGAGGAGAAATCATTGTTCACGGACCGCCGGAAGAGGTGATAAAATCCAAAACATCCCACACCGCCCGCTATTTGCGAGAGCATTTGAGGTGACGCACCCTGAGAGCCGCAGACAGCGGAATGCCTATTCCCCTACCGGACTAAAACCAATCTCAGGTCCATCACATTGGTGTGGGTGGGGCCCGTAATGAGAAGACTTCCCAATCTCTCGAAAAAATGATAGGAGTCGTTTTCTCGCAAGTAACGGACAGCATCCAGGCCGGCCGTACGCGCTGTCCGAGCCGTCATCCCATCGCCCACGGCTCCTGCGGCCTCGGTGGGGCCGTCGGTTCCATCCGTCCCTGCACTCAACACCACTACCTCTTCCCAACCTTCCAAAGCTATAGCGGCCGACAAAACAAATTCCTGGTTCCGGCCTCCAAGGCCTTTTCCGTGAATGGTGACCGTCGTCTCTCCGCCTGAAATAATGCATGCCGGCCTGCGAACCGGGTTGCCGGTTTTGAGGATTTCTTTGGCAATGGCTGCATGGACTTTAGCGACCTCTCTCGTTTCACCCTCAACAAGAGATGAGAGAATCAGGGTGTTGTAACCCAAGGCTTCCGCCTTTTTTTTGGCCTCTTGAATCGCCATAATATTGTTGGCAACAATCAAATTCTGTGTTCTACGGAAGGCCGGCTCATCCCCTTTAGGTGTGTCTACATATTCACCCACCGCGCCTTTTTCCAGATAAAGAAGTACAGACAGGGGGATTTTGTTCCGAAGTTCATACTTATCCAAAACTCCCAGACAGTCGCAAAAAGTACTCCTGTCGGGAACGGTCGGCCCTGAGGCGATGCTCTCCAAGTCATCACCGATGACATCGGAAAGGATCAGTGTGATAAGAGTGGAAGGATAGGCCAAACAGGCCAATCGACCTCCCTTGACTCGAGAGACATGCTTGCGCAGCGCATTCATTTCCTGGATGGCAGCCCCACTCTCGAGAAGGACGCGCGTGAGTTCCTTTTTGTCATTGAGTGATACCCCATCAACAGGGAGAGGCATGAGAGCGGAACCGCCTCCCGATATCAGACAGATGATCAGATCTTCTTCTCCCTTTGTTTTCAGCAGCCGGACAATATTCCGACTTCCCTGCAAGCCTTCCTCATCGGGAACGGGATGTCCTGCTTCCCGGCATTGCACGATACCTAAAGGCCGCGTGTGGCCGTATTTGACGGTGACCATACCGTCCGTCAACCTATCTCCTAGAACCTGCTCCACGGCTTGAGCCATAGCTGCCGAAGCCTTACCCGCGCCGATGACAGAGATTGTATTGAAGGCTGAGAGGTCGTAGGAACGATCTCCGACTTCGAGACGGTCGTTGAATCGGAGAAGATGCTTCTTGACAGATTTATGGGAATCAACCGCCTGCAAAGAAGCGTGGAAAATGGTTTCGGCATCCCTTCTCATGCGAGCCTCGTTCGCCACTGAAAAACCTCCACACCGTAAGTTTCGTTTCCGCACCGCATGTCAAACGGAAAAGCGATCTCCTGGAACCGTGCATACGATTTTCTAAACAAGCGACTTCGGCTGGCCCGTACAGGAAAGGACATCACTCCACAGCCGGCCGTGAGTATCGAGTTGTTTGCGCTTGGATACGGCCAAAGAAATGGGAACATGCGTGTAATGATGATTCCAGTAGCCGACAAGCATGTTCGTCCGGCCGGTCATGCCTGCGTGCACGGCATTGTGCCCGAGAAGCAGGCAATAGGCGGAATCCCGGGGATTGGCGGGCACACTCCGGATCGTGTAGCTCGGGTCGATATATTTCAGATGCACTTCCATGTCGATCTTTTGAAAATGCCTCTCGATCTTATGTTTGAGAAACACCCCGATATCACTGAGGAAAGGATTGCCCGAAGCATCCCGCTCCTCGGTCTTTTTCATCAGGTCTTGTCCGGCCCCCTCTCCCACAACGATAACAGCGTGGGCACGAGCCTCCAGCCTTTTCTGCAAAGCCAGGAGAAAAACGTCAAGATTGAAGCGGGCTTCAGGTACGAGACAGAAGTTGACGTCGTTATTAGCCAGCGATGCATACGCGGCAATAAACCCGGAATCCCTGCCCATCAGCTTTACGAGACCGACACCGTTCCGCACAGCAAGAGCTTCCGTGTGGGCCGAATAGATCGCTGTTCTGGACTCTCCTACAGCAGTATCGAAGCCGAAGGACTGCTCCACATAGGATATATCGTTGTCGATGGTTTTGGGAATTCCGATTACGCTTATTTTGGCTCCCCTCTTCCCGATCTCCTCGGCAACGGCCCGGCCGCCGCGGAGGGTTCCGTCTCCCCCTATGACAAACAGAATCCTGATATTCATCCGCTCAAGGGTATCCACCATTGCGGATACGTTCTGAGGTCCGCGGGACATCCCCAGGATCGATCCCCCCCATTTATGGATATCGTCTACAATATCCGGATTCAACTCGAGGGGAGTGTGGCCGAATTCAGCAACCAGTCCTTCAAAGCCGAATCGAAAGCCGAAAACGGTTTTGACGCCGTAATGGTAGAAGAGGCTCATGACAATAGCCCGGATGACATCGTTCAACCCCGGACAGAGACCGCCGCAGGTGATGACACCGCACTTGAGCTTCGAAGGATCGAAATAGATTTTCTCTCTCGGGCCGGCCATCTCGAATTGCGGGGGAACCTTACGGGCGCGCCGGAAGTGCTCGATATCTTTGAAATGGGAATGGAAAAGCACATCTTCCTCTTCCGTCACGAAAGGAATTCCTGACAGGGGAGAAGGGATACGGCACTCTCCCAAATTCTCGATATTTAGGTCCAAATTGTTTTGCATCATTATCGGCTCGAATCCTTCAATATAAGGGCCGGCTACGATTCGATCGGCACTGACGAATCACAGAGCTTATCCAAAAATATTAAGGCGCAGATAAGATACCGCTCAGGCAACGGTCACGCCTTTTTCCAAGTACACATCCTGGATCGCATGCAGAAGCGCAACACCCTCTTCTAACGGCTTTTGGAAGGCTTTACGGCCGCTGATGAGACCCATCCCTCCGGCTCTCTTGTTGATGACGGCTGTTCTGACCGCCTGAGCAAGGTCGTCTTTTCCCGCAGCACCGCCCGAGTTGATGAGTCCGATCCTGCCCATGTATTGGTTGGCGATCTGATACCGCGTCAAATCAATCGGGTTGTCGCTCGAAAGTTTCGTATACATCCGTTTATCATACTTGCCGTAAGAGCCGGCTTCATTCATGGCCAAGTATCCACCCGTGTGTGTGGGCAATTTTTGCTTGATGATATCAGCCTGTATTGTTGCCCCCAAGTAATCAGCCTGCCCTGTCAGATCCGCGCTCGTATGATGATCTTTGCCGCCCACGACAAAAGCCGGATTTCTGAGATAACACCAGAGGATCGTCGCCATACCGAGCTCATGCGCCAGCTGGAATGAATGGCTGACCTCTTGAATCTGCCGTGGGCTTTCATCAGATCCGAAATAGATGGTTGCGCCGACCGCGACAGCTCCCATATCCCATGCCTGTTCGACCGAGGCAAAGAGGATCTGGTCGGAGACATTCGGAAAAGAAAGCAGCTCATTGTGATTTATCTTGAGGATGAATGGGATCTTGTGTGCGTATTTCCGGGCAACGCTTCCCAAAACTCCCAGGGTTGAGGCGACGGCATTGCAGCCGCCTGCGATTGCCAGTTGAACAATCTTCTCCGCATCGAAATAGTCCGGATTGGGAGCAAAAGAAGCTCCGGCCGAGTGTTCAACTCCCTGATCTACGGGCAAGATCGATACATATCCGGTCTCGCCCAGGCGGCCTCCGGCGAGAAGAGTTTGCAGACTCCGCAATACGGGTACAGGACGGTCTGAAACCGCAAACACACGATCCACCCAATCGGGCCCGGGAATGTGGAGCTGCTCTTTGGGAATCTTGGGCGTGTTGTAAGAAAGCAAATTTTCGCCTTCTTTACCTAAAAGATCGATGATTTTATCTGTCGTCATCATAGCTGCCTCCCCATCTTCGACCTGGCTGTCACATGCCAAATCAGGCTTGCGCCTTCCCTTGTTTCTTGACGGCCTCCATGGCTTTGGCAACAGAGGCCTGATCTCCCAGATAGGAGCTCTTTATAGGCTTGAGAACGTCATCGAGTTCATAGACCAGAGGGATCCCTGTCGGAATGTTCAAATGGACGATTTCCTCGTCGCTGATGTCATCGAGATATTTGACGAGAGCACGCAGGCTGTTGCCGTGAGCGGAAATGATGACGCGCTTGCCTTCCAAAATGGCGGGAGCGATCGTATCCTCCCAGTAGGGAAGGAACCGATTCACCGTGTCCTTGAGGCATTCTCCCGCAGGAATCACATGTTTGGGCAGCTTGGCATATCGGGGGTCCTTCCCCGGATATCGTTCATCGTCTTCCGTCAGGAGGGGAGGCTGAATGTCATAGCTTCTACGCCAGAGCATGACTTGTTCCTCACCGTAGGTCTTCGCCGTTTCCGCTTTATTCAATCCTTGCAGGGCTCCATAGTGGCGTTCATTCAAACGCCACGAACGGAATACGGGAATCCACATCTGATCGAGTTCGTCGAGAGCAATCCATAGCGTTCGAACAGCCCTTTTCAGAACCGAGGTGAAAGCGATATCGAAAAAATATCCTTCTTTTTTTAGAATCTTGCCCGATTCGTGTGCTTCGCGGCTGCCTTTTACCGACAGATCGACATCCGTCCATCCCGTATAGAGGTTATCTTTGTTCCATGTGCTTTCTCCGTGACGGAGCAAGACCAGCTTATGCATGATGTTCTCCTCAATTAGCCTGGATTATCCATAAAACCCGCCGACCTCATATCTCCAAGAATGGCCGTCTTTTCTACCGGCCCTTTCTGTATCGAAACCTTCTTCCCCTCCAGTCAGCATTCCAACGCTTTTCTTTCCTCAGGATTCTATGAAGAGTTGAACGGGCGAGAAAAGAGCCTTCTCGGAAAATCGGTGCGATCCACTAGATTATTTTTTTAACACAGGAACCTTCCGGAGTCAATCATCGTTGCGCCAAACCATTCGGGCAATTCCAACGCAGTGATTATTGAAGCCCCGATATCAGAGCGGGAAATTCCTGCCCGCACCCGTCCGGGTGAGACCGGCAATCGCCGCTCCGACCAAAGAGGCATCAGGGCTTTGGACAAATTCGTGATATACACCTCTGGAGCCCAGTATACCGCAAAGATAGTTTTCGGTGCGACGACGCAAACCTTTTGTTTTGTGATAAGTGGACCCCTCCGCACTCACACACACCGGACGCAAAGGATCGCGGCCTGTCCCTGACTGGATCACGGCCGCAGCGATGTTAAGGGCGGTCAAATAGGCGGCCCTGTCTATCAAGGCCGAGCAGAGTGTCCGGATCAAGGCCCTATCCGAATCCATCATCTTTTTAACGCCAAACGGCTCGGCCTCCCTAGGATTTTTCAAGAAAAGATTGACCTCTTCAGTCGTCAGATCGACAAGATCTCCGATCGCGCAGGCTCCCTCGTGGCGCAGCAGATGTTCTTCTGCCGCCCTCTTGAGAACGACAAGGCTTAACCTTCCAAGGTAGGCTCCGGATATCATCTTTTCGAATGCATTTTGCCCTGGATTATCCGTGGCCGCATCCAACAGAATATCCAGGGGACTCCTGGGACATTTGTTGAAATTCCCCGATTCCACGTTAATAGCCTGTTTTTCAGCAGGATTCAGATTCGTTAACTTTGTGATGTTCCGGTTGCATTCGACGTAGGCGGTGTTGGTTCCTGTTCCTAGTATCAAACCCACAAAGGATGCGAAAGGCTTAGCCATACCCGCACTCTTTCCGGCCAGCAATGTTGACACAGTATCGTTGAGGAGTATGAAAGAGTGGTGGAATCCTCTTTTTCTTAGACGATCAAAAATGTTCCGTCCGATAAAATCTCCGATGACTTCCGGGGCTTTGATTTCTTTGGTCCAAGCAAGAAGCTTTCCGTCCCCTTCCGGAGATATCTCGGCGGGGTAGGAAAAACAAAAACCCACCGTATCGGACAAGGCGGCGACAGGCAATAGGTAACGGACGAACCGGTCATAGAAATCATGCCGGCTCATCTCGCTCCCAAACCCCGGCATTTCGTGCTTTGAAAAGTTGTCGAGATGGGGAATTCCTTCTGGATCAAAGACGAGCGTGGCCACCCTGACATGGGTGCCGCCGGCATCCACGGCAATCACCGGCTTATGATAAGGAATCGGGCGCTCTACGGAAATATAAGTCGGGATCATAGCCAGAGAGCTTTCTTTTCCGGAAAGGCCGGCGGCCATCTCATCTTGAAAAGCCCGGAGAACCGTTTCATGATCGATGGACGGTACATCCAGCCGGTAGTCCTTTAGAAAGGCCTGTGCCTTTTCTCTAAATCCGATCATATCCTTAATCCACTATACTTGCGTTCATCCATGGCCCGGTAAAAGAAAAGAGGACCGGCTCCAAATCACTCTCAGACTTAAAAATCATAGGCTCGCCCGAGGAAAAAATCAATGTCCGTATTGACTCCGCACCGCAATTGCATTATTTTGAACTGAACAAAACAGCATCAAATCACGTTTAAACACTCCGGACAGGACCGGGTCCGGTTGGAGGTTGATATGAAAAAAACACATCGTGTACTTTTTATGGCAATCACGATTCTCTTGGTGACAGCCGCATTTTCGCATGGAGTCACAGGCGTCACGACACAGGGTTCAATCGAGGAGAAAATCGATCGGATTTTTTCCGAATGGGACAAAGTTGATTCCCCGGGCTGTGCCCTGGCTGTCATCAAGGACGGCCAAATCGCATACGAAAAGGCTTATGGTGCGGCAAATCTGGATTACGACATCCCCATAACCCCGCAGACCGTGTTCGATATCGGATCCACCTCCAAGCAGTTCACGGCATCCTGCATCATTCTTCTCGCCCTGGACGGAAAAATCAGCCTGGACGACGACGTCCACAAATACATTCCTGAACTTCCCGATTACGGAAAACCGGTCACCATACGGCATTTGATCCATCATACCAGCGGAGTCAGGGATTACGGGGCCTTATGGATGTTGGCGGGCATGGAAGACCACAATGTGTACACGCTTCAGGATATCGTGGACATCTGCGCCCGACAAAACAACCTGAACTTTCCTCCCGGAGAAGAGCACCTCTACAGCAATTCCGGCTATATTCTCTTGGCCGCAATCGTCGAACGCGTCAGCGGAATGACTTTGGGCGCCTACGCCGCCAAAAACATCTTCGAGCCGCTGGGCATGACCCACACTCTCGTCTACGAAGACAGGACGCAGATCATCAAGAACCGGGCTACCGGGTATTCCAAAAATGACAAAGGAACATATCAAATAGACCATTATTTCAATTTCGCCATGGGCGGCGACGGTCAGGTTCTGACTACGGTCGAGGACCTCTTTCTCTGGGATCAAAATTTTTACAATCCCAAAGTCGGTGGAGAGGAATTTCTCGACTTTCTGCATACGAGGGGATCCCTTAACAGCGGAAAAACCCTTGATTACGCCATGGGCCTTTCACACGGAGAGTACAGAGGGCTGAAAACGGTCAGTCACGGCGGGGCCTGGGGAGGCTTCAGGGCTCAGCTGATGCGCATTCCCTCACTCAAATTTTCGGTAATAGTGCTGTCCAACTTGGGCAGCATCAGCCCCGATAAGCTGGCGTACAAAGTGACGGATTTGTATTTGGCCGATCAGTTGATGCCTGAAAAATCGGAAACAAAGCCCGAACCTTCTATGAAGGAGATCGTTACGGTCAACTCCGAATTATTCGACCTCTATGCAGGAAACTATCAGCTGGAATTCGGCTATATGGCAAAAATATTCAAGGAAAACGACCGCCTCTGGGTCCAGGTGGCCGGACAACCCAAGTTCGAACTCCAGCCCGTTTCGGAAACCGAATACTACCTGGAAGTCATCGGAGCTTATATAACATTCATCAAAGACGGTTCAGGAAATGTATCTCAGCTGACATTCACTCAAGGCGGTCGTGATTTTTCGGGTAAAAAAATCGAAGTGCCGCCTATGAGCGCGGACGAACTCCAGGAATATGGAGGCGAATACACCAGCGAGGAATTGCTCGTAACCTACACGCTCATCTCAGAGGATGGAATCCTTTATTTGCGGATCGGTAAAAAGCCGAAAATCGAATTGACGATGACGGGAAAAGACTCCTTTTCCGGCCCGATGTTTTCCGGGATTTTCGAACGTAATTCCGGCAGTCGAATTGCCGGGCTCATCCTTGATGCGGGACGGGTCAAGAATCTCAAGTTCACGAAAAAATGATCGGCATCAGAGATTTTGAGCGTCGACCACGGCGATTGCGGCCAGATTGACGATATCGTCGACCGAAGCTCCTCTCTGCAGCACATGAACCGGCTTGTTCATTCCCATGAGAATGGGACCGACGGCCTTTGCGCCACCCAGTCTTTCCATGAGTTTGTAGGCGATATTGGCCGATTGCAAATCGGGGAAGATCAGCACATTCGCTTTCTCCTTCAATTTACTGAAGGGGTAGGTCGAGTTCATTATCTCGGGAACGACAGCCGTGTCGGCCTGCATCTCCCCGTCAATTTCCAAATCGGGCATCTTCCTCTTGACGATTTCCACGGCTTTCCTGACTTTATCGGCCAGGGGATGCCGGGTGCTGCCGAAATTGGAAAAGGAGAGCATGGCCACTCTCGGCTCCTCGCCGAATCGACGCACCGTCTCCGCGGTATCGATGGCAATCTCGGCCAATCCATCCGCATCGGGTTCGATGTTGACGGTAGCATCGGCAAAAAACATAATATCCTCTTTGAAGATCATCATGTACAGCCCGGAAACCATTTTCAATTCGGGTTTTATCTTAACAACCTGCAAGGCCGGTCGAATCGTATCCGGGTAGTGCATATTCAGCCCCGAAACCAGGCAATCGGCATCTCCCAATTTCACCATCAAAGAGCCGAAGTAAATCGGACTTCTCAAGATTTTCCTCGCCTCCACCCTGGTCACACCCTTTCTCTGTCGCATCCTGTAAAATTCATCCACGTATTCATCGAATCTAGGATATTTTCCCGGCTCTACAATCTCCGTGTTATCGAGAATATTGAGACTGAGTTCTTCCACTTTCTGGACAATCGCTTTTTTATTTCCCAAAAGGATGGGACTTGCAATGCCTTCGTCGATGATGATCTGGCAGGCACGAAGTATTTTTTCCTCGGTTCCCTCAGGGAAGACGATCTTTTTGGGCTGGGCTTTTGCCTTGTTGAGGAAAATCCGCATCACTTCTTTTTGCTTCCCCAAACGGGCTTCCAATTTTTGCTTATAGTCTTCGATGTCGATCTGCTTTCGAGCGACTCCGGTCTCGATTGCCGTTCGGGCCACTGCCGAGGCCTCCCAGATGAGCACTCGAGGGTCGAAAGGCTTGGGAATGATGTAATCCGGACCGAACTTTAATTTTTGATTGCCGTAGGCTTGAATCACCGAATCAGGAACGTCTTCCCGGGCCAAATCAGCCAGCGCATGGGAAGCCGCGATTTTCATTTCCATGTTGATGGTAGTTGCTCTCACATCGAGAGCTCCCCTGAATATGAAAGGAAATCCCAGCACATTATTGACCTGGTTGGGATAATCCGAGCGGCCGGTGGCCATGATCAGGTCTTTTCGCACACTGATCGCATCTTCGTATTTTATTTCAGGATCGGGATTAGCCATGGCAAAGGCTATGGGCCGTTCATTCATAGAGGCAATCATATCTTTGCTCACGACATCCGCAACGGAAACACCCATGAAAACATCCGCTCCCTTCATCGCTTCGGCAAGAGTTCTTAATTTGGTTTCCTGTGCATATTTTTCCTTATAAGGATTCATCCCTTTTTCTCTTCCCTTGTAAATCACTCCTCTGGAATCGCACATGATGATGTTTTCAGGTTTCACGCCCAATTCAACATAAAGATTGGCAACCGCGATCCCGGAAGCTCCGGCACCGTTGATCACGACTCTGACCTTTTCGATCCGTTTATTCTGAAGCTCGATGGCATTGAGAAGTCCGGCGCCGGAAATGATGGCTGTTCCATGCTGGTCATCATGGAATACGGGAATGTTCAGTTCCTTTATAAGAGTCTCCTCGATTTTGAAACATTCGGGGGCTTTGATATCTTCCAGGTTGATGCCGCCGAAAGTCGGCTCCATTAGTTTCACGACTTTGATCACTTCATCGGGATCCTCGGAATCGACTTCAATATCGAAAACGTCGATGTCGGCGAATCTTTTAAAGAGCACGCCTTTCCCCTCCATGACGGGCTTGCCGGCTAAGGCTCCGATATTCCCCAAACCGAGCACAGCCGTACCGTTGGAAACCACGGCCACCAGATTTCCCTTCGCCGTATAGGTATAGGCATCTTCAGGGGATCTTTCAATTTCGCGGCAGGGCTCGGCAACTCCGGGAGTATAGGCTAAGGAAAGGTCTCTCTGAGTAAGACAGGGCTTCGTTGAGCAGACTTCTATCTTGCCTCGTCTTCCTTTAGAATGATATTCTAACGATTCTTCTTTTGTTACAGCCATTATGAATTCCTCCCATTTCAGAATTGACCCGGACTATTCACTTGTCGTGGTCGGCGTAGCGGCTAGGAAGCGGCCCATAAAGCTGTAGTGAACTACTGCGAATGGGCTGCGACAGAACCGATACGGTAAGATCGGCTCGCCTGTAAGGTTAAAAATATCGATTAGAAATAAAATGTACATTGAGAATGGAACTGACGGATTGATTCCACGAAAAAATAAGAAACGCTCTGATATCGCGGTGTTAACAATAAGTATCGACATTTTTTATAAATAGTCCAGATTGACTGTTATTCTAGTACGTCTCTCAATCAACTTCAATCCATAATAGAGAAAAAAAGTTCACCAGCAGCCGCTCGGCGGATATCAATATAATTGATAGCATCTTGGTGGAGTTGAAAAACAGACCCAAAAGGAGAATTTCCGGTTATTTTAAAAGGGTCAAAAAAACACCCGCGGCAATGGCTGAGCCGATAACACCGGCCACATTCGGTCCCATGGCCGGCATGAGAGGATTGACTCTGCCTCCCGTCTTTTCCGAAACGAACTGCTGCACCACCCTCGCAGCCATGGGGACTGCAGAAACTCCTGCCGCTCCGATACAGGGATTTATCTTCTTCTTTTCTGACAGAAAAAGGTTCAATATCTTACCCAGCAGAATCCCCCCTGCCGTTGAGAAAGAAAAGGCGATGGCTCCAAGGACCAGGATATAAAGAGTTCTCACGTTCAGGAAATGGCCCGCCTCCATCGTCGCACCGACTGCGATACCGAGAAAAATCGTAACGATATCGATCAAGGCTCCGCCGGCGGTCTTGCGCAAACGCTCGGTCACACCACATTCCCGAAGCAAGTTCCCGAACATCAACATACCGATAAGGGGCGCACTTGATGGAATGGCCAGAGAGGCTAAAACTCCAGTAACGATCGGAAACAGAATTACGGCTGTTCGGGAAACGGGAATCGCCTGGGGCATGTCGATCTCCCTCTCTTTCCGGGTTGTAAGCACCCGGAGGATGGGCGGCTGGATGATGGGCACAAGCGACATGTAGCTGTAGGCGGCCACTGCAATTGGTCCCAAAAGATGCGGAGCCAGCTGGCTCGCCAAAAAGATGGATGTGGGCCCGTCCGCCCCGCCGATGATGCCGATCGATGCGGCTTCCTTAAAATCGAATCCCAAAAGGTAGGCCGCTCCAAGGGCTGCCGTGAAAATACCCAATTGAGCTGCTGCACCGAGCAGAAACGTCAAGGGTCGCCCCAGCAGCGGCCGGAAATCCGTCAAAACTCCGACTCCAAGAAATATAATCGGAGGAAGCAGTTCCGTCTTGATCCCTTGATTATAGATGAGGGCGATAATTCCATCACCGTAAGATCCCATCTGTGCCAGGGGAAGGTTGGCGAGCAAAGTCCCGAATCCGATCGGGATCAGCAGCAGCGGCTCATACTTTTTCACGATAGCCAGGTAGATCAGGATGCCCCCAACCAAAAACATGACCCAGTTTCCCCAGGAGAGGTTGGCAAAACCGGAAGATTGTAGAAGTTTCAATGCTGTTTCCATGGGGAAAACCTTCAAGAAACCATCATCAGAGGCTTGGTCTGATCCACTTCGTCCCCGATTTTGACTAGGATTGCCGAAATCTTGCCGTCACAGGGTGAGACAATGTCGTGCTGGGCCTTCATGGCTTCGACTTTGGCCACGATTTTTCCTTTGGTAACCTTATCTCCGACGTTGACAAGAATATCGGCCACTTCGACCGATCCGGCAAATGTGGAATGGATAGGAGTTCCTACCTGAGGAGCAACAGGTCGGGATACCGGGACTTCCGACAAAGGGGCTGATATCCCCGAAGATGAGATCGATTCCACGGTAACCGTGAACACTCGAGTTGTATCGTTTTCCGTCACTGTGCATTTGGTGGTAACGGGTCCCGTTATGGCGGTTACAGGAGACGGCCTCTCTTTTGCTTCTTCCTTCTCCTTCAGAGGGATATCGATTTTCGCATTTCCGGTGAGAAGACGGATGCCCTCGTTCTGTTCCACTTTTTTTCCAGGAACCATGGAAGCCAATACCAAGAAGATATTTTTGTCAGATACAGGGAGACTTCTTTCTTCCAAGGCCTTTTTGGCAGGCTCAATGTTTTTTGGGGCTGCTTCCAGGGGGTCTCCATCGAAAACGGGCAGATTCAACTGCTCGGAAGCCAGCTTCACGACATCGGGATCGGGCGGCATTGGGGTTCTGCCGAAATACCCAAGAACAGCCCTTCCGTAGCCGGCATCGATCTCTTTCCAGCGTCCGTAGAGCACGTTATTGAAAGCCTGATGCCAGTACTGCTGGCTCCCCGGAGTCACGCTCGTCCAGGCACCTCCGGCTTCAACGACCACCGGGAACTCAGCCAGGACCTGACTGTATTTGTCCCGAATCCCCGCCTTGACCATCATGTGAAAGTTGGGGCCGATGGCCCCTCCCGGCATCGGGAAACCAAGAACCCTGGCATCGGGAGTAGTGCTAGTCGGGTTGAAGGCGTAGTCCTTCATCAGCTCGTCCAGCAAGTTTTCAATATCATTCATCTTGGCCGGATTGATATCCAGAGAAAAGCCAGTGCCTTTTAAAGCATGGGCCATAGACCGCACGTCCGGCTGTACAGTGCCGCTCGCCATCGGCCTGACCGAAAGATCGATACCGTCGACACCCCCCGCGATACCGGCCATGTAGCAGGCTACTGCCATGCTGGCCGTGTCATGTGTATGCTGCCACAGAAGCATTTCGGGCGGCATGATCTTCCTCAAACCGACGACCGTATCGTAGATCGTCTTCGGGTCCGTGGTTCCGCTGGCATCCTTGAGACAGATGCTGTCGATAGCAAGATCGCTGTCGAGAAGGCGTTTTCCGATATCGATGTAAAAGTCCGCCGTATGCACTTTATCGGAATGGAACGGCAGCCCCATCAGTGCGATGCATACCTGGTGATGCATTCCGGCCTGGATGATCGGCTGTCCAGTGTTGAGGAGGTTCCGCACATCATTCATATAATCGAAGTTCCTGTCCCAAGTTGTTCCGCTCTCTTTCATCAACTTGGCTTGAAGCTTTAGTCCTTCCAGCGACTGGGTTGTCAGGGTGACGCCGCTTACAGAGCGGGTTACAATCTGGAGGTCCACATCGGGTCCAACGGTTTTTCGCATAGCCGCCATATCGTCGAAAGGATCCTCTCCCAAATAGAAAAGGGGCGCTTGAAATCGGGCGCCTCCTCCGAATTCGAAATGACGGATGCCTGCTTCTGCGGATGCTTTCATGGCCGGGAGGATGTCTTTAAGAAGGACCTTCCCACCGAAGGAGCTCTGCAGTCCGTCACGGAAAGGCATAAACATGACGCGAATCGTTTTCTTTTTCTCCGTGAATATCATTTCCCCTCCTCGATACCGGTGATTTGTGTTCCGGGAAGAACCGTTCGGACGGCAGCGGTAATGGCGGCGATCACGGCCGCATCTGTCTTCGGTATCTTTTCTGGGAAGACAAACATAATGACCCGCATTGTCAAAGCCAGCAAAGCCAGAATCACGAAGACCATAAAAAAGGCCACGGCACAAATGAAGATCAGTTCAACGGATTGCATATACCAATCCTCCTATTTGGGTAGGTAGTATAGAATGCAGGACCATGCCTGTCAAGACAGACTAATCAACCAAGATCAATCTTCCTTTTGTGATGGGTTCTCCATGCCCCTCAAGCAAAAGTTCCAGGTTCTCTCCGATCTCGAGAACCCTGCCGGAAGCTATTTCCGTACTGTCTCCTTCCTCGGGATCGGTCATAATACGAACACGGCGACCGATCACCATTGACCGCTTCCGGTAGAGTGTGAGAAGTCTAAAGTAATCCCCGGTCAGGAGAAATCCATAATTTTTGCTCAGCCGATCGAGCAGCAGAGAGAAAAGCCCTTTTCGATCGATTGCAGAAGACTCACTGTGGAAATCACGCAGGGATGCCGCTCCGGGCACATACGGATCAGCGGTCAGATCAGGCGTTGCGTTCACATTCAAGCCGATACCCAATACGACGGATACCACCGTCCTCTCCATACTGATCGTGTGAGCCAGGAATCCTGCAACCTTGGATCCCCCGATGAGGATGTCGTTTACCCATTTTATTTCGGGCCTCTGCCTAAGTCCCTCGACAGAATCGATGGTTTCAACAAGAGAAACGGCGGCCAAGATCGGAAAGCCGACACCAAAGCCGGCAATCTCTTTTTGAGGAGACAAAGAGGCAGTCAGATGGATGTTCCCCTCCAAGGCCGCCCAAGGCCTCTTCCTCTGGCCATGAAAATTGAGCCCGGCTCCTGCAAGACAAACGATCCCATCCGGGATCACACTTTTTTTCCGACACATGTCGATGATCAAATCAAAATGCGAGGAGGGAGCTTCTTTTCTAATGAAAATATACTGCCAGTGCTTGATCGTTTCGCAAGTACTTCGGAATACCGGCAGATCCGCGAAAATCCCGCCGGCGGTCTCACGTACCCCTTTTTCACAATCGGAGAATTCGGCAGGACGCCAATTCTCATTAGATTTGATAAAGGACTCGGCACAGGCAACGTTATCCGTAAAAACCAACATGCGGCACCAAATAAAGGGGAATCGCCTGCCCGGATACAGGAGCCCACCCCAGGGGCATCCAAGGATTCCAGGCTTTGATACATCTCAACATATGTTTGCTTTGCACACCTTCGACTTACATAATTTACAGATTCTCATTCACATCTTCAAGGCCTTGTTTTTCGGCATATGCATTTCTGTTTCCGTTATAAAGCTATTGGGTCGGAAAAACGCACACGTCTCAGTCCGTTTGAACCGCACAGGGCAGGCGGAATGGTCTTCGACATCAAAAGCCGCAGATTGCCGGAAGTCATTTTTTCGGAAAAAATAGCGACAATTTTCCTTCGGGAATTGAAAAGCGGTACAAATACGTCTAAAATCTCCAGCTGTATGGAACGACAATGAAAGATTTCAAACTCTCAAAAATAACGACGGAAGAAATATTCCGATTTTATTTGCAATCGAGCACACATTTCCGGTTCCCTTACTTCGACCCTGAAAATCCTTACAGAAAAAACGGCCTGTTCATCCATCTTGAAGACACCCTTGTCGAAGCCGGGGAGAAGCTGCAAAATGAGTATGGTGACAATTTTGTCTCCATTAACTTGAGAGGCAGCTGGCTCAGAGGCATTCCGCTGGAGGACGACGATATCGATCTTCTGTTTATTGTTCGCGGATTGCCCCAAGAAGAACAGCAGCATATTCTGGAATACTGCCGAGCGATTTTGAGAAACAAACATGAGATCTACAAAGTCTGCGAGGGGAAGGTAGAGGGCGGTATCAAGGTTGAACCGATTAATTTTTTCAATATGGACGAAGCGGGTTTCATACTCAAATCATTCATGTACGGCCTCAATCTTTTTCTCAAGCGTGACTCACAAAAGGATCGGGACAGTTTTCAGGATTCGTTTTTCGGTTCGAAAATGAAGGAGAAACTTTTAAATTTTCTGACAAGCGGCATACTCATTCCCTATGTCGGCTGGATCTACGGGAAATGGAAAAAGAAGGAGGTCTTTGATGAACTGGCTAAGTACCTCCCGATCCCCACTGTACGGACAGGCATCTTCTCAGAGCAAGAAATCAGCGCAACCAAGGAAATCCTCCGCAAAGCCTTTATCGCCCGAAATCTCATATATCCTTCGACAAAGATTGAACACTTTATCGATCTTTCCCGGTGTGATGTCGAAATCTTCATGAAAGAAGCCCTTGAGCTCTACAATACATTGGAGCCGCTGGAAAGTGTTCACTCACGGGCGGTATTGAATTACATTTACACTGCAGAAATCGAGTTGAAATTTTTCGGGAAGAGATTGATCAAAGACAGAGTGGAAAAGTTTGCGGGCAACTACAACAACCTCGTGGATTATATCCTCCACGTCAAATATTGAGATATTTCCATTCAATAATATTTGGAGATGCGGCATGAAAGCTTTGTATTTCTCAGAACACGGCGGTTTGGAAGTCATTCAATACGGTGAGGTCCCGGACCCTATTCTGAGTGCAGGGGAAGTCCTGGTAAAAGTCCGCGCCTGCGCCATCAATCACCTCGACATTTGGGTGCGGCGGGGCTGGCCGGGATTAAAGCTGGACATGCCCCACTGGAGCGGAGCCGATGTTGCAGGTGAAATCGCCGAGCTTGGCGAAGGCGTATCCGCTTGGGAAATAGGACAATCCGTGGTGATCGATCCGGGATTGAGCACTGTCACGGATGAATTCACAAGGCGCGGCCAAGATTCCCTCAGTCCGGGCTACCGCATTCTCGGGGAAAACATCAAGGGAGGTGCGGCTCAATTCATTACGGTCCCTTCAAAAAACCTGGCGGCCATGCCGCCGCAAATGGATTTCGCGGCCGCAGCCGCCCCCCTTCTGGTAACCCTGACGGCTTGGCGGATGTTGATCCATCGAGCCAAGCTGCGTGCCGGAGAGTCAGTCCTGATCGTAGGTGCGGGGGGAGGTGTCAATACTATGGCTCTACAGATCGCAAAACTTGCAGGAGCCAGAGTATACGTGGTCGCAAGCAGCGGAGATAAGGCGCAACGGGCTCTCGAGTTAGGCGCCGATCTGGTCTTGGACAGGACTGAAACCGACTGGCCTAAAGAGGTTCATAAGCTCACGAATAGGCGTGGTGTGGATATCGTCGTTGACAACGTAGGTCAGGACACGCTCGCCAAAAGCATGAGGATTACCGCGCGGGGTGGAAGGGTTGTCATCGTCGGCAATACGAGCGGTCCTCAAGTAAACATTGACACCCGCTTCATTTTTGGAAAACAGATCAGTCTTATCGGAAGTACCATGGGCTCGCATCAGGATTTTATCGAGATCACATCTCTGTTGTGGTCGGGCAGGTTGAAGCCGGTCATCGACAGAGTCATGCCTTTATCCGAGGGTAAAGAGGCCTACGCTTTGATGGAGCGGGGCGATCTCTTCGGGAAGATCATACTCACTCCCTGACTTCAGTTGGGCATTTCATCACGGAGTTCCAAATTTTTTGTTGACGATCATGGCGATGGAGGCATCTCCGATGATATTGGTGGCCGTCCCGAAGGAGTCCTGGAGCAGAAATAACGCGAACATGAGGCCTAAGGCTTCCTCTCCGAAACCCAGAATGCCTGTCAACACTGGCCAGGCTGCCATGACGGATCCCCCGGGAACCCCGACAGCACCCACCTCGACGACGCTCAGCACGAGAATAAACAGGGCCAGAACGATCGTGTCGGGAAGGGATTGGGCCGTAATCAGTGACACAGTGAGGGCGATGATCGTCATTGTCAGTCCCGAGCCTGACATGTGCGTCTGGGAGCAAAGGGGAAAAACGAAATTTGCGATGTCCTCCCTCATGAAGGGTATGGATTTCCCTCTCTCGAGCGAAACGGGCATGGCGACGGCGCTCGATGTCGTCCCAAAGGCCGTAAGGTAAGCGGGAAACATCGTCCTTATGACGAGGAAAGGATTTTTCCCTGTGTACGCGCCGGCTATCCCGTACTGAAAGAGCAGCCAGATCCACTGCAAAATGACGATGACCAAGAGCATGTATCCAAAGACCCGGAGCTTGGGGACGATATCCCCGCGAAAGGCGATCAACGAAAACACGCAGCCGATGTAAAAAGGAATGATCGGGATGATCACCCGCCGGATCATCTGATCCGCTATATCCCTGCCTTCGCGGAGGATTTTCATCAGAGTTTCTCCCCTTGTCCAGGTCAGTCCTATTCCGAGGACGAATCCCAAGACCATCGATGTAATCAACGACTCGGAAAAAGGAAAGGGGATTCGGAGCTGGACGAAGTTGGGAGGCAGGGTGCGGGGCTGGACGGAGCGGAATACAATGTGCGTAATCGAAGGGAAAATCTCAAAGAAGGCAATGATCACAACGGCGCCCAAAGCACTGGCAACGACTGTGTAGACATAGGAAAGACCGAGTGTGAATTTCAGCATACGCCCGGCTCTTCTCCCCAATTCCGCGATGCCGACGGAGAGAAAGGTGATCATAATCAGAGGGAGGAAAAATTGGATAACATCCTTCAACAGCGATTCCCCGAAAACCATGATTTGCATGGTCCATCCCAGATTCCAGACGGCGGACAAATTTCCGACAGCCACACCCAAAACAATCGCTGCAAGGAGTCGAAAGATCAATTTTGTTTGTTTCATTTCCCTGGTGTCCTTGTGCAATTGTTTTGATTTATAGAGAATAAATTCAAACTTTGCAAGCCAAAAAACGGAAAATTCATCACAATTCAAATCGCTTGAGAGGGTTTCAAGGCCGTCAAGAGATACAAAGCGTTTTGAAAAAACGAGGTCTTGCATTAGAATTGTAGGACCAAACCCAATCAGGAGACCTGCATGACCATATCGATCGACCGAGATTATCTGGTTGAAACGCTTAAAAAGCTTGTCCGCATAAACTCCATAAACCCTGAGCTTGTCCCAGACGGGCCCGGTGAAGTTCAAATCGCCGAGTACATCTCAGAAGAATTGAAAAGATGCGGTTTGGAACCTCGAATCCATAATCTAAAGCCAAAGCGATGTAATGTGGTGGCTGTCCTCAAGGGAAGCGGGCAAGGTCGGAGTTTGATGTTTAACGGCCACATGGACACCGTGGGCGTCGAAGGAATGGTCGCTCCGTTTGCTCCCGAAATTCGGGACGGTAAGCTCTTCGGAAGAGGGGCCCAAGACATGAAAGGCAGCCTGGCTGCCATGATCACCGCTTTCAAAGCCCTCACCGACAGCAGAATACCTCTCAGGGGGGATCTGATCTTCGCCGCAGTAGCCGACGAAGAACACGGAAGTATCGGCACAGAAGCCGTGGCACGCACCTACAAGACGGACGCAGCCGTCGTCACAGAACCGTCGGACCTGGATATTGGGCTGGCTCATCGAGGATTCTCTGTATTCGAAATCGAGACCCAGGGTTTCGCCACCCACGGCAGCCTCTACCAGGAGGGCATCGACGCCAATATGCATATGGGAAGCGTTCTTTCCGCACTCGACCGGTATGCCAAGGGCCTTCTTCAAGGGAAGACCCATTCACTGACGGGCCCGGCTTCACTGCATGTCCCTTTGATCAAAGGGGGGACGGGCCTCTTCATTTACTCCGATAAATGCCGCATAACGGTAGAGAGACGCACACTTCCGGGCGAAAGCCATGACTGTGTCAAGGCGGAACTGGAATCGATTCTCGAGAAAATTTCCAAACAGGAGCCCGCATTCAAGGCCTCATTGAATGAGTTGATGCACAGGGAAGGATACGAGATATCCGCCGATGCGGATATTGTAAAAATTTTATCCGATTGCGCCTCTGAAATCCTGGGAAGAAAGCCGTCTCACACCGGTCACCAGTGGTGGGAAGACTCCGCCCTTCTGGCTGAAGCAGGAATGGCAACGGTCATCATCGGACCCAAGGGACAAGGGGCCCATTCTCATGAAGAATGGGTCGATATCCAATCCGTCATCGATTCCGCCGCGATTTACGCAGAAACAGCCGCCCGTTTCTGCGGCTAACGAAATCCATCGAGCCGGAATCTTCCGGCTATCGATGGCGTCTCCAATCGGAATCCGTATAGAAATGCTCGAGCTCTTTCCAGAAATTGGTCATGTCAGCCGTCATGATCACCATATCGTGGGTTTTGCCTTTTTGATCCCTCACATAATCGGGGATGATGATCTCCTCATGAAATCCGAGTTTTCTGCAGATATTCCGTGCTGCTGCTTGCGGCCTCATGAACCGGACGACAACCTTCTCCACTTTGTTGGCTGCGGCGAGAGAGTAGAGCTCCCTCAGCATGATGGTCCCCAGGCCTTTGTGCTTAAAGGGCTTGGCCACATTGACCCGCAATTCAGCCTGATGCTTTTTCCACTCCTCCACTGAAAATTCGAGAGTGCCGTCGGCAATGATCTCGTCTTCATGGAGAGCGACCAACCGGACAATCTGACCTTCTTTAGTGAGATCGATCCTATGTTTGACGACATCCTTATTCAAGACATCCACTCTGAGGTACCTTCGATCTTTATCGGGAATAGACCGGTAGAATTCCATAATCTTATCCAAATCTTTGAGCGTGAGTGAACGAACGACAACCTGGGTGCCGTCTTTAAGAGTTTCTGTTTTCTTCATTTTTTTTCTCCTTTATTCAAAATAAGCGGGGTCCATAATGTAAAAAGACTTCTCTTCAAGCAGTTTACGGGTAGCGGTCACTTCGTCCTGAACGAACCGGTAAAGCGCCCGTTTGAAAAAAACATCGCTGCCGCCTCCGAAAAGCAGGCTCAACAATCCTTTTTTTCTGGGATAGTGAACGAGCGCGACTCTTTCTTCTGAGGGTATACCGGCCAGCTCTTTGGCAACGGCCACGGCCTTGTCAAGGCCTCCCAACTCATCCACCAATCCGTTTGCCTTTGCCTGCCGTCCGGTCCAGATACGGCCATGTGCGAGCTTTTCCGCCTCCGCAAACGTCATGCTCCTGTGATCTGCAATATCCCGCAGCCAGGAGTTGAACCCGTCCCAGTGATTTTTTTCGAAGCGCTCTCTTTCTTCGGACGTGAAACTGAGGTAATCGGAATACATGAGCGCCATGGGGCCCTTGGTGACAAAATCAAGAGTCACTCCGATTTTATCATAGAATCCCCTCATGTTGGGTTTTCCGCTTATCGAGCCGATGGAACCCGTCAGTGTCAAAGGATCGGCGACGATTTTGCTCGCCCTGTAGGATATGTGATAGCCTCCGGAAGCGGCCACGTCCACCATGGAGACCACGACGGGTTTCGTCTTGGCCGTTATCTCCACCTCATGACCGATGAGATCGCTGGCCAGAGCCTCACCGCCTCTGCTGTCCACGCGGAAAACGACGGCAGCCACCCGGTTATCCTTTCTTGCCCGCCGCAGTTCAGCGACAACAGACTCATGCCCCATCATCAAGCCCAACAAGGGGTTGACACCGCTTTCTCTTCCTCCGATAGTGCCCTGAGCGTGGACTACGGCAATTTTTTCCCTGCCGCCAAGCCCCAGCTTTCGGGGATCCTCCTGGCTGTAACGTCCCAAAGAAACGACCCTCAAAGCCGAATCCTCCTCCGGCTTCAGCGAAGCCTCCAGATCATCCCAATAGAGGAGCCTATCGACAAGCCCGCCATTCCGGGCTTCCTCGGCTGTAAAGACGGCATGGTGCATCAACTCCAGGATCTTTTCTTCGGACAGCCCTCGATCTTCCCCTAGAGCCCGGGTGAACATGTCCCACTGTTCCTCCAGAAGCCACTCCCTGTTCTCCCTGGCCTCGGGCGACATCTCGCTCCGCGTCACCATCTCCGCCGCGCTCTTGTAATCTTTAATCCTGTGAATTTCCGGTTTTATTCCCAGCTTTTCGAGAGTGCCCTTGATGTGCTCCGTTACCACAGCGAAGCCGAGGAACGTGAAGTTGCCTGTTGGCGGCATAAAAATCGAGTCACAGCAGGCAGCCAGTGAATAAGTTTTTCTATCGATGGAGTCGGCATAGGCATAGACCTTCTTGCCGGATTCCCGGATGCCCCTGACGGCCTTTCGGATTTCCTGGAGCATGGCCGCTCCTGCAGTGTTACTCGATGACAGTTTGAATATGACGCCGTCGATGCGATCGTCCACCTTGGCCATCTCCAAAGAGCTGAGAATAGACTGAAGCGTCAACGGGTCTCCGCCCATAACCTTACTCAAAAAATCCGGAGCCGGATCGAACTCCAAAACTTTGCCGTAAATGTCGATAACAAGATAGGATCGCTCGGCTATCTTGGCTTTTTTGCCCGACTGCAAGACAAAAAATCCTGCGATCGATACAAAGGTTCCTATCACGACTAAAAAAGCCAGCAAAGACGCAAAAAAAGATCTGAGAAAAGCTTTCATCTCTTGATCTCCTATAAGGGATTGAAACGGAATATCCCCGCGAATATATCCCTATCCCATTGTAATAAGAAATGGGCATGGACACAATATGAAATTGTTTTTCATACTCTCTGGCCGTGCGCCTGGAGAAAGAGACTGAAAAGATCTGCTCCTTATTGAATGGTTGCTGCTCCGGGTTTCCGGGTTAGGGCCGGCACCTCTCCGTGTTCTAAAGAAGGCAGCTAATCCGACATTTTTTTAAGTCCTCCGGGATGGAGGCTCTGCAGGAATCTCGTTTTCGAAACGGAGTATATTAAAAGCGCGATCCAAATCAGAATGAAACTGACCGCATGCGTCGACGTGAAAGGCTCTCTGTAAAGAAAGACCCCCAGCAGTAGATGAAGGGTGGGAGCCAAATACTGAATAAACCCCACCGTGGACAGTGGGATTCTTCTCGCACCGCGCGCAAACCAGACCAGAGGAACGGCCGTTGCAATGCCGGCTCCGAAAAGAAGCAGATGAACAGGAATCGAGGCCTTCCCAAGGGAGCTGCCTCCCTGCGTCCAGAGAACGATCAGAAAGACGAGTGCAAACGGCGATAGGACAGCCGTCTCGGCAGTCAGCCCGGTAACCGATCCCACCTGAGCGGTTTTTCTGAGCAACCCATAGATTCCAAAAGACAGCGCCAATGAGAGGGCAATCCAAGGGACACGGCCGTGCTGGACGGTCATGAACAACACGCCGAATGTAGCCAGAAAAAGGGCGACCGTCTGCCAAAAGTTCAAGCGTTCTTTCAGGAAAAGGATACCTAAAAATACGCTTAAAAGCGGGTTGATGTAATATCCCATGCTGATCTCGACGATGTGGCCGGCGTTGACTGCCCAGATGAAAACAAACCAGTTGAATCCGATAAACACGGCACTGATCAGGCTCGAGAGCCTGTTGCTCTGCGATGAATAAGATTTTCGCACCGCAGGCCATCGTTTTTTCACTCGATTGAAGAGCGCCAGAAAGAGGAATGACCCGATGATGCGGTAAGGAAGAATTTCAGTTGCTGGAACCTGTTGCAGCGCTTTCCAATAGACGGGAAGCACCCCCCAGGAAAGAAAGGCCGCTATTGCGTACCATGTGCCGATAATCCGCTCTCTTCGGTCTAAAATCATGGGAATCGTTCTTCCTGAAATCCTTCTCTCAGAGCTTCATAAATTAGCGGCAAACACAAATCTTTGCAAGCTTTTTTGTCCGGCGATAGGCAATCCCGTTTTCGCGACGATCGGTGCTCGTCACAGTTCGTTTTCGTTGAAGACCCTCCCACCAACCACCATGCGACTCAAACGAACTGTGACTCGCACTAGCTT
>JAFGNQ010000491.1 GCA_016926925.1 Candidatus Aminicenantota bacterium | reverse complement strand
GTCCCGATCTCCCTGGTCCGCTCCAGAATGGCCATGACGATCGTGTTGGATGTGCTGAAAAAAACGAGGATGAAGAGTGCCAGCGATAAAAAACCGGTCAGCTGCTTGTAGAATTGCCTGACTTTCTTGTAGTAAAAAGCCTGTTCGTGCCACTTTCTCAGAACCACCGGATAGCCATTCTCTTCCGACAACCGGGAAATCTCATCAAAAAGCATGTCTGTTTTTGCCGTTCCCTCCAGAGTGACAACCAGGTTTTTCACCTTCGATGTGTTGAGCAGCATCTGGGCCGTCTTGAGCGGAAGGACTATGGCTCTGGCATCGTACTCGGGAGAAAACCCGGAAAATGTGCCCACGACTCTCAAGTCCAGGGCGTTGAGCGCCCCTTCCGCCGTCGTGGTCATCAGGGTGACATAGTCCCCTTGATTCACGTTCAAAGAGTCGGCTAGACCGTTGCCCAGGGCTATGATCTCTGCATCGGATTGGCTGAGGAAGGGATCGTACATCACCGAAGAAAGCCCGCCAAGCGCCCGCATTTTCGCTTCCTTCTCCGGCTCCACGCCCTGTCCTATACAGGCCACGGATTTCTCTCCGTTGGAGAGCAGTCCCATGAGCTCTATACGGGCTAAAACCTCGCGCACCTCGGGAAGTCCGATGAAATCGGCACGCATTCTCTCGTAATCCTCCAATCCGTACTCGAGGATGGTCTCTTCGTCCTGTTCGAAGTACTGCCGGTGAAAGACCTGCAGGTGTCCCGTGTCCGCATGGATGGTGGATTCCCTCAAGCCCCAGCCGATAAACCGGGAATGTCCCGTCGCCAACAGCAAAGACCCGATTCCGAATACGATCACCAGCAGGGTTATCGATGTCCGCCGTTTCTGCCGGAACAAGCTGCGAAATCCGAATTTTATGAATGTCATGACCCCCTCCCTGTTTCCTCTCTCTCCACGAGACTTCGAATTTCTCCGTCTTGAAGCTGGGCGACCCGTTTGCCCATGGCGACGATACGTGGATCATGAGACGAAAAAACGAAGGTCGTGCCGTTCTCTCGATGGAATTTCTGCATCAGCTCCAGGATTCCCAGCCCCGTTTTCGAATCGAGGTTGGCCGTGGGTTCGTCGGCCAGGATGATGTCCGGGCTCTTGACCACGGCTCGGGCCACCGACACTCTCTGCCGCTCGCCGCCGGAAAGTTCCTTTGGCCGGTGTTTTTTCCGCTCGTAGAGACCCACTTTGCGGAGAATGTCATCGACGATCGCTTTTCTCTCCAAGGGGGAAATACCGCTGAGGATCAGTGGATATGCGACGTTTTCATAGACATTCATGACGGGTATCAGGTTGAACGTCTGGAAAATATAGCCGATCTTGTCCCTGCGGAACTTAAAGAGGCTGCTCAGGCTTCGCCGTGTGATGTCTTCGTTCCCAATCCAGACCTCCCCCGAGTCGGGTTTGTCGATCAATCCCGCCAGGTTCAAAAGCGTGGTTTTGCCGCTTCCCGAAGGACCGGCGATGACCAGAAAATCCTTGTGCAGGATATCCAGGCTGACGTCTTTGAGAGCGGGAATGACGGTCCGGCCGAGACGGTAATTCCGGGACACGTTTCTTATCTGCATGACGGGCTGTGTCGTCATCCTCATCGCTTCTTATCCTTTTTCATGTTATGCCTCCTCGATCGAATCGAACTGCACAGGCGCTGCTCCGTGTTTCATACTTGGAATTTAACACTATTCAGGGATATAGCTAGAGAATGTAGACGAAAGAGGAAGATGACAGGATGAAAAAGGAATTCTTAGGGGTGAAATATGACATTCATTGATTGCAGGCAGATATCAAGTTGTTTGGAAGTGATCATTCCTTTAGCGTAAGGATAACCGGAAGAGCGCTTTAATTAAAGGAGCCTTCAATACCAAAAAATGGAGGAAAAATGATGAAGCGGCATACAGATGGAAGATTTCATTTTACTTGTCCTGCAAAACATGCCTTTTTACATTGCCTGTATCTTTAAGTGCCTATTTTTTAGGAAGAAAGTTCTCCATCACCCAGTATTCTGGATAATTGATGGAAAAACCCGTAGAAGAAAACACAATTTGGTGACCGTTGGGATGAATATTCGGATGATCGGGAGCGTTAATAGAAAGCACACCAAGTTCTTCCAAGTCGCCTCCGGTTAAAGGAATGCGGCACAAGGCTTCTTCTAATGATTTGGCTTTGTTCTCCAGAAAAAAAAGGATATATTGGCTGTCAGGAGTCCAGCTTAAAAAAACAGGTCCGCTCTCCCCTTGGTTGAAACGGTAAAGCACTCGCTCCTCTCCGCCGCTTGCCGGAATGACTTTTAATTCTCTATTCGGCTCACCACGGCCGACGAAAGCCAGCCATCTTCCGTTCGGAGATAGAAAAATCGTGGCCCAGGCGGGTGTGTGATGAATCTTTTTTCTTTTCCTGGTTTCGAAGTCATATTTGTAAATCGTGCTGGAAGATTCTGGTCCTTGTTGTCCTTTAACGAAATAAAAAGATTTTCCGTTAGGGGCCCACTCGTTAAAGCGATACTCTTCTTTTTCGGCCAAATTCGGCAATAAAACAGATTTTACATCTCCTGTTCGAACGTCAATTTGGGAGATTCC
>JAFGNQ010000490.1 GCA_016926925.1 Candidatus Aminicenantota bacterium | reverse complement strand
AGCAGGGCCAACTATCTGGAGGGGATGGTCGAGAATATCGGAACCGCCAATGCACGCCTCGTTTTAACGTCCCGTATAGGAAAAATGGAAAAAAAAATCGGCAATGTCGGCTACGAAGGTGCATTTCAGACTGTTATCGAGCATATCACGGACAAAAAAGAGGGGATTATCAATGACCTCAAGGAGCTGAGCGCCGTCGGTCATCGAGTGGTTCACGGGGGAGACAAATACAGCCATCCGGTTTTGATCGATGAAGAAGTTATAGAGGACATCTCACGCCTTGCAGAACTGGCTCCTCTCCACAATCCTCCCAACTTGACCGCCATCAAAGAGAGTCTAAAACTCATGCCCGATGTTCCGCAAGTGGCTGTATTCGACACCGGATTTCATCAGAAAATGCCTCTTCACGCTTTTCTCTACGGACTGCCCTATGATTTTTATGAAAAAAAATTTTTTCGGAGGTACGGCTTTCACGGCATCTCTCACAACTATGTCGCTCTAAAAGCGGCTGCCTATTTGAGGCGTAAGTTCAGAGAAATGAAGATGATAACCTGTCATTTGGGGAACGGGGCTTCGGTCTGTGCCATAGATCACGGCCGGTCCGTGGACACGAGCATGGGATTGACGCCGCTTGAAGGATTGATCATGGGCACCCGTTGCGGTGATCTCGATCCTTCCGCCGTTATCCAGCTCTGCAGACAAGAAGGATTGTCCATCGATGAGGTCGATGACCTTCTGAACAGAGAGAGCGGCCTGAAAGGACTTTCCGGTATTTCGAATGATTTGCGGGAAATAGAGAAAGCGGCCGACAAGGGGAACGAACGGGCTCTGATCGCTATCCATGTTTTTTGCTACCGCATCCGAAAGTATATCGGGGCTTACACGGCCGCTCTCGGAGGACTCGATGCGTTGGTGTTTACGGGCGGCATTGGAGAGGGGAGTGCCTGGATTCGAGGTCTCGCCTGCCAAGGTTTGTCCTACCTGGGCATTCATGCAGACCCAATTCTTAATAAGACAAAACCAAGAAATCCGGGAGATACAAGAGACATTTCCGATGAGGACTCTCCGGTCAAAGTGCTTATCGTGCCTACGAACGAAGGCCGTATGATTGCACGGGAAACGATCCGTACTTTAGGCCACCTCAGTGCATCCAAAGTCGTTGCAGCCCAAAAAGAGCGCAAGATTCCCATCGAAGTCTCGGCGCATCATGTTCATCTGGCGTCTAAGGAGGTAGAGGCCCTTTTCGGTCAGGGGAATGAATTGAGACACCGGGCTGATCTTTCACAACCCGGTCAGTTCGCCTGTGAAGAGGCGGTCAATCTTATCGGTCCCAAAGGAAGAGTGGAACGAGTCAGAGTTCTAGGCCCTTCACGCCGTCAGACCCAAATCGAAATATCCATGACGGAAGAGTTCAAGCTGGGCATCAAGGCTCCTATCAGAGCTTCAGGTGATTTGCAGGGAAGTCCGGGCATCAATCTCGAAGGACCCTGTGGAACCTGTCGGCTCAAAGAGGGCGTCATCTGTTCGCTGCGCCATATCCATATGTCCCCGGAAGATGCCCTCTCCTTTGGATTGAAGGACCGCGATGTCGTAAGCATTAAAGTCGCAGGCGAGCGAACTCTTGTTTTCGGCGATGTCCTGGTTCGTGTTCACCCCGATTTTCGACTCAGCATGCACATCGATACCGATGAGGCCAACGCCGCCAGTATCATCACCGGAATGGAAGGCACCCTTCTCGGTGTTCAAGACAGGAGATAAAAATCAAACCATAGGAACTGTGTCAAATTGAATCGGATGCATTTCCGCCTCCGTAGTGACCTGAAATCAAATGATAGCAATAAGAGCTTGTCTTTGTCTGATTTGATCGGAATTTTCAACCAATCCCCATCCGACTCAAATGAACAATGACTCGCTCTCGCTTTGCACCTTGCGCTGTCCGATGCTGACGGACGATCACCCCGCTCATTTCCCTTATTCCGACAGCTCCGTCAAGGGATCGGAAATGCATGCTTCACGTTGACAGATTGCTTGACAACGTTGCCTTCTCGTGATAGTGATATAAGCCATTATTTCTGGCTTAATTGTTTTGTTGTGGGGAATACCGGAAGAAAGAGAGGAAATGGGTACATCCAACAAAAAATCGAATATCGGTGAAGACAAATCCAAAGAATTGAAGCTGGCCGATAATTCCTCAATCGCCGTAGTCGGTGGAGGCCCGGCAGGATCCTTTTTCAGCTATTTTCTCCAGTCTATGGCGGAGAGGATCGGGCTCAAGGTTCATTTGGATATTTTTGAAACAAGGGGATTCCAAAACCCGGGTCCGACAGGCTGCAACATGTGCGGTGGGCTCATCTCCGAATCCCTGGTGCAGACTTTAGCTACAGAAGGGATCGAACTGCCTCCTTCCGTTATTCAGAGGGGGATCGATTCCTATTACCTGCACATGGATGTGGGAAGCGTCCGGATCGAAACACCTCTCCATGAAAAGAGGATCGGTGCTGTCTACAGGGGCGGGGGACCCAAGGGTTCTTCAGACCGGGAATGGGGAAGTTTTGACGGTTATTTGCTGGGACTGGCGCAGAATTCGGGGGCCCGTCTGATCGGAGAAAGGGTTGTCGATATCTCGATTGATGAAGCAGGCAAGCCTCTGATCAGAACGAAGGAAGGGTCGGCGCAAGCGTATGACGTATTGGTCATGGCCGTCGGAGTGAATTCTCCCACATCGAAGCTTCTTGACGAGTTGGGAATGGGCTATAAGTCTCCGGGAACGACGAAGACGTATATCTGTGAGTACCTGATGGGGGAGGAGTTGATCGGGAGCTATTTGGGCAACTCCATGCACACTTTTCTCCTCAATATTCCCCGTTTGGAATTTGCGGCCGTTATCCCCAAAGGAAAGTATGCGACAGCCTGTATGCTGGGTTATAAAATCGACAAGGAACTGGTCCAATCTTTTTTCGCTTCGCCCGCAGTACGCAAGAATTTCCCTCCGGACTGGGAATTTGATAAAGGAGCCTGTCAGTGTGCGCCGCGTATGAATATAACGGCCGCCAAGCATCCTTTTTCCGACCGCATTGTTTTTATCGGGGATTGCGGGGTGAGCCGTTTGTACAAAGATGGAATCGGTGCCGCCTATCGTACTTCCAAGGCTGCGGCCAGGACGGTTGTCTTTGAAGGAGTCGCGGCAGAGGATTTCAAAAATCACTTTTGGCCTGTGTGCAGCTCTATCAACAACGATAATCGATTAGGTAAGTTGATCTTCTTTGTCGTCGGGTTCTTTCAGAAGGTGAAGTTCACCCGGGCGGCGATTTTGCGTATGGTTTCCCTGGAACAGAAGAAGGCCGGAAGTCAGAGAAGGATGAGCACAGTGCTTTGGGATATGTTCACAGGGAGCGCTCCTTATAAAGCAGTCCTCTTGCGGACGTTCCATCCTTTCTTTTTGATAAGTTTTCTCTGGAATGTTGCCGCGGCCGTTTGGCCTTTCAAAAGCAAGACCAACAGGGAGGAAACATCATGAAAACCGGAGAATTGGGTAAGGTTTACGGCGGTGGAGAGGTTATCGTGCATCAAGGAGAGGTGGGGGATTGCATGTTTGAAATCCTTGCAGGAAAAGTCGAGATTATTCAGGAGAAAGAGGGAAAAGAGTTTCGTTTGGCTGTGTTGGAGAAAGGAGATTTTTTTGGCGAAATGGCCATCTTTGAAAAGGAAGTGCGTTCGGCCACAGTGAGAGCCCTGGGAGATGTTCGGGCTCTGACTATAGACAGAAAGACACTTTTAAGGCGTATCAGTGAGGATCCTACTCTGGCCTTCCGGATTGTGGAAAGGATGTCCCATCGGATACGGGAATTGGATTCGGAAGTGGTGCGGTTGAAGGCGGGTTGCTGACGGCAGATGCTGCCGATGATATTTGGAAGAACATGTATCGGTGGGATCCGGGAATATAATTCAGGGAAGAGAGAGTAATGCCGGTTTTGCACATCACGTGTCGTGACGGGAAGAAGACCGACGTCTCCATTAAAGAGAACGATGTCATCATGGGCAGGAGTGTGGACAACGATATCGTTTTGCCCGATCCTATCGTTTCCCGAAACCATGCCAAAATCAGTAAGGCCGGAAAAGACTATGTCCTTGTCGATCTCGGAAGTCATAACGGCACCCGGGTCAATGGAAAATTGATTCAGCGAGTTGTATTGCAGCACAAAGATGAGATTCGGCTGGGGAAATCGAAGCTCATTTTTGAATGCGACGACGGAGTGCCGGCCTCCCGAACAGCGACTCTTTTTGTAACCAAAGAATCCGAGTTGGATCATTGGCAGCAGCAGTCGATCCGGATCAGCCCCAAAGAGAACTGCCTTGCCGACTCCGAAAACCTGTTGCTTACGATTACACCTGCCAAGAAGAAAGCTGCACCAAAGATGCCGTTTCCCCTTGCAACTAAAACTAAGAAGCCGGAAATCAAGGCTGAGGCTTCATCCCTGGAGCGGGTAAACAAAATTCTGTTCGTCCTGTATGAGGTCAGTCGACAGTTGAATTCGAGCCTGGATTTCGATGAACTCCTTCACAAGATTATGGATCTCCTGTTCATGGTGATCGATGCGGATTTCGGCTCTTTGATTCTGATCGGCGAGGAAGGACCGAATGATCTCATTCCAGTGGTCATGAAATCGAGAAAGAACCGGGTTCAGAAAGAAGAGGAAACAAAGATAAGCCGGACGATCCTTCTTAAAGTGATTCAGGAAAAGGTGGCCCTTCTCACATCCGATGCCATGGCGGATTCCAGGTTGGCGGATGCAATGAGTATCGTGAAAAAGGGGATTCGTTCGGCGATGTGTGTGCCTTTGTGGGAGAAGGATAAGGTGATCGGAGCCATTCAGTTGAACAGCACCAGGATGGACAATCTTTTTACCATGGACGATCTGGAACTCCTGAAGTCGATCGGCTGTCAAATGGCCATGAGCATTGCCCAGGCAAGACTCAATCAGCAGATCCGGGAAGAGGAACAGTTGAGGAGGAGGCTCGAGAGGTTTCATTCGCCTCAGGTTATCGAGATGATAGTCAGGGATCATCAGCAGGAAAAAGATGAACTCATGGAGGCCAAAGAGCTGACGACCACCATCCTGTTCACGGACATGGTGAAGTTCACAACGCTATCGGAAAAGATGCCTCCTCGAGAAATCAACCAGCTCTTGAACCGGTATTTTTCGCGGATGACCGATATCATTTTTGAGCACAACGGAACCCTGGATAAGTATATCGGCGACGGATTGATGGCCGTCTTCGGAGCTCCGATCGAAGAACGGGATGATGCCGAGAGGGCGGTAAGAGCAGCTCTAGAAATAAGACGGGGTTTTTTCGCGTTGATGAATGAGTCCGGTTCGGATAAAAGATTCGACATCCGCATAGGCATCAACACGGGAAAGGTGGTTGCGGGAAATATCGGATCACCCAGGCGATTGGATTACACTGTGATCGGCGATCCCGTGAATGTTGCATCGAGGTTGGAAACAATGGCGGAACCGAACCAGGTCCTGATCGGAGAAGAAACATATATGCAAGTGAAGGATAAATTCCAATTGAGAGAGATCGGGCTTACCCAGCTCAAAGGGAAAAGCGAAAAAATCAGAGTGTATGAAGTTATAGACTAGAGACCGCCTGGAATTGGAGATTGAGAATTGGGCGCGTTACCAAAAAACAGGGATAAGCCTGAGCGCTTGAGATCGAGCCGGCTGCAGAGCGTTAAGCGAGAAAAAGGACCGCCTCCTGAGAGACCGTCCTTTTTTGGAGTTTTTTTGGATCAGTTCTTGTCTTCTTTTTCTTCCTCGGCGGGTTTTTTCCAAACTTCGCTGTTTTCAGGGATTTCTTCGAGGAATTCGGCTTTCGTCTTGAAGAGGTAGTCGAATCGGGCGTTTTTCACGAAAACCCATTTCTCCTCTTCAACCTTGTTTTCGGTTTTCTCTTCCTCGGATTCTATGGCCTCTGCTGTTGCCGTTTCCTGTTCTCCATCTGCTTTCTTAACGATTTCTTTGACTGTTTTACCGACCCATAGGGTGATATCTTTGGTTTTGTCCTCGCCTTCCTTGACCGAGATCGTGATTTCGACCTGGGGGCTATCCAATCCGTAATCTGTCAGCTTCAGGGGAGGGTCGACGAATTCTTCAGCCTCTAAATTTTCGATCTTCCGGATGAGTGATTCGATTTTTTCTTTATCGGCTTCCTCACCGTCGTCTTTGTCCAAATGCCAGTTGTTTTCCTTGTCTTTCAGGGCCTCGATCGCTGTTTCCCCTTTTCGGATCCGGATCTTCTTGGCTTCCCAACTGTAAAAAGCGGCCACATCTTTGTCTCTCATTTCGCCGGGCTCCTTGGCGAGGGTCTCAAGAATGGAATCTTCCACTTCAACGATCTTGGAAGAGAGGGACGTAGTGGCATAGGTCTTGTCTTCTATTTTGTTGATAGTGAAAGTAACTGTCTGGTTCTCGAGAGGCAACCCCAGAGTGACTTCGCGCTCGGGCCTATCTAAGGCGTATTCTTTGATTTCTTCTTCTTTTTTTGCCTCAGATACGAACCCGTTAGCTTTGAGGTCCGATAGAGCGCTGAGAATGCTCGTGATTTTGCTTTTTTCAGCCAGGAATTCCAGGGGCTTCATCAAAAACCAATCGTCTCCTTTCTTCTCCGCTTGCCATTGAATATCTCCCGACTTGAGATCAATTGATTTAACCTCATCCGTCTTGAACTGAAATATCTTTTTCTCACGGAAGTCGAAAACCTTCTTCTCCAGAATACTCTTAAGATGTGCCGGTATCAGGACAATCCTTGTTTCATCCGCTCTCTTAGCGAAAAACATCTTGTCTAGAGGATTTTCCATACCGATGAGCACCTTGACGGGTTCTTCTTTGCCTTTGTAGATGAGGCTCACTTCGTTCTGCGGAATTCCGTATTTGTCCGGTTCTGCGCCTTCTTCTTCCACGACTCTTTCGATATTAAGACTCGAAAAATCGTCGGCAATCCGGTCGACTTCGTGTTTATCCGCTTTAGCCTCCAAAGGTTCCGTAATCAACCAATCGCCTTCCTTGTCTTTGCTGAACGTGATGGATTCCTCGAGAGTCTTCAAGATAATCTTTTCCACATCGTCTGAGGAAAGGTCGACCAGCTTATCCGGCTCTGCAGGTTTCCCTTTCTCCCTTATGTCGGAGAGAAAGATGAAGGCCAGCAAAGCGGCGAAAACGATACAAAGAATGATGGTTGTTTTGAACTTCATCGGGATTTTCTCCTGAACCAGACAGAGATACCGGTTACGAGTACAACCAAGGGCAGAATGATCAGGGATACCCAGAAGATCATCCTACCTTGCGAAGGTGTGAGCTGAATGGTCTTGGGCGATGAAGTTTTAGGTTGTATGGAAATGAGGTCGGATTCTTCGGTCAGCCAGTTCACGGTGTTCAGGAAGAAATTGCCGTTTCCGGATAGGTAGTAGTAACGGTTCGTCACGAAGTCGGAGTCTCCGAATACGGCCAAGCGGCCTTCGGACTTGGGTTTGTCCCCGGCTTCTTCCGTTTCCTTTTCCTCTTCAGTCTCTTTTGGCTCCGCAGGTGTGCTTTCCGGTTCATCCGCCTTGGTATCTATGGTTGCCACCACTGCCAGGGGAATGGGTCCCGCTTCATCCGTTCCTTCGTTGAAGGTCACTTGCTGCTCCTTAAGTTGTCTTTCGGACCAGGAATTCTGGCTGGTTTTTGCCAGGATTTCCGTAGTGACTCCCTCAACCGCATTTTCGGTTTTGTCCACGGACCGGGCATAAGGATAGAAAGTCGCATAGCGAAATTTGTTTGTGATGTCGTGGTATTCGTATTCGCTGACTACGGGCATGAAGTAGTCCCCACCCATGAGTCTTGAAACCGTATCCACGATCAAATCGTCTTCGAGTTTGATACCGAAGTCGGCCAAATAGGCTTTCATCCCGGGAGCTGCTTCCGGATCGACCATCAAAAATACCTTACCGCCTTGATGCAGATATTTGCTTACAGTTTCCAATTCGTCAGGGAAGAGGTCTTTTACGGGCCCGGGAATGATGAGGCAGTCTGCATCCTTGGGAAAAGTATCCGGAAGAGCCACATTTAATTTTTTGATCTCATAAGCCAATTTCTCCAGCTCGCTTTTAGCCTGGGAATAACCCCCTTCCTCTGTGTCTTCGATACTGGCTTCGCCGTGGCCTTCAAGCCAATAGATGAGCTTTTTTCGTTCGCGGGTTACCTTGATAATGGCGTTGGTGATGTCTTCTTCGCTGCTTGTCGTGATGCGGCTCTCCTTATCGCCGTACTCCAATATGGATGTTCCATCTTCTGTGACTTCATACCGTTTGACCAGACCGGGGTTTTTGTCCGGGTCGATGAATTCATATTTAATCTTGGGAGAATGGTAGGCATAGATTTTCAACAGGTTCTCCATTCGATTCTGACCATAATTTCCTTCCAGAAAAAAGCTTTTGATACGGACCTCCGCTTTCAGGTTTTTCAACACGGTCACCGACTGATCGGATAGGCTGTGCACCTTTGCCTCAGTGAAGTCGAACCTGTAGTGGTATTTTGAGAAGATGTAATTGACGAGAAATAGAATTCCGAGAACGAGGACAACAATCAGAATGAGATTGCTGGAATAGAGAAAGGATTTTCGTTTGATCCCCTGTTGGAGCTCGCTCAGGTTGAACCAAATGTACACGATGAGCGCTCCAATTCCCAGAATCAGCAGGATATAGAATTGAGGCTTTTTATACGGCCAGATTCGGGAGGATGCAATAGCCAGGAAAATAAGCGCCAAGGCGATATAGTTCAGATATTTTTTCAAACTTTCCATTTTTTACCTCCACTTCCGTGATTGAATCACAGAATGGGTGAGAAACAGACCCATGAACATCATGCTCAGGTAGTAGACAAGATCCGTCGTATCCAAGATTCCCTGGGTCATGTCGTCGAAATGCTGGAAGAAAGACAGATAATTCAGCACGTCTTTCAAGAAGCCGCCCGCAGAATAGGAGGCCCAGTTCAGAATCCAGAAAAGAAGGAGGGCACCGAATGTAAGCACGGCCGAGACGATCTGGTTTTCCGTGACCGACGAGAAAAAGATCCCGACGGCCATGAAGGCAGCGCCCATCAGAAAGAGGCCGAGATATCCGTTGAAGATCGGGGCGAATTCTGGATTTCCGAAAACGAAGGTGAAAAGAGAGAGGAGACCGTTGAGGACGAGCATCACCAGGAGTACGAACAGCGATGCGAAATACTTCCCCAGGATGATCTGGTTTACGGATACCGGCGATGTGAAGAGGAGCTCATCGGTCTTTATCTTCATTTCCTCTGAGAAGAGCCTCATGGTGATCAAAGGGATCATGAGCAACAGGACGATGCTTATGTTGTGGAACAAAGGGGAATAGACCATCTGATTGATATTGAGCTGCTGGTAGTACTGGGGATTTCTTGCCATCTGGAGCGATTGTGTGTTGAACCACCACATAAGACTCTGGAAAAAGAAACCGGTGAGCACGAGAAAGACCGTGATAGCTACGTAGGCGATCGGGGAGGTAAAATAGGCCTT
>JAFGNQ010000489.1 GCA_016926925.1 Candidatus Aminicenantota bacterium | reverse complement strand
GGGATAATGGTATCAATAAAAGAATTGCAAAAACTGGTATCCATGCCCATATTATCAACTCATGATACCAATTGAGTTTTTTATTTTCGCCCCTCGAAAAACTTTCTTTGAGTCTCTTTTGTTGCATATAGCCAGAGATGGGATATATGACAACCACAAAGATTATCAAAATAATGAAAACTATAAGAAAGCTATTAATCTCGAAATTCATATTTTAGCTAAATTCAATTGGCTTCTCTCATTGAATAACCATCAATATGGCAACCAACTTGTTAATTCATAAACCGCAATGCATTCTCCGGCTGGCTGACATGTTGATTTTCTCTTTTGATCATCACAATACAAGAAATTCGTTTTCTGCCGCGATGGCTGTGCAAGGATTCCTCGCACAATTTTGATTCATCCCATGGTGATGGAATATAACACATGGGAGGAAAGAATGCCAATCATTGCTAAAAATAACAAAATAGCACAGCGCGACCCGGAAAGCCGCTGGGCGGCTTAAAAAAAGCCTAAAATCACCGGAACCTTTCCTTTCGGATGATAGCTAGATAATGGGAAACATTCGGGCAAAACCTCTGCGGCCATCGGATGTTTTTGATTAGTGCTTTTTATTTTTTTTCTGATAAGGCGGTGAGTATTTTTTCGGGAGTGATGGGAAGGTCCCGGATCCTGACGCCGATGGCGTCGTAGACGGCATTGGAAATTGCCGGCGCCGTAGGGACCAATCCCGGCTCGGCCACTCCCTTGGCTCCGAAAGGACCGAACCCGTCATCCGTCTCTATGAAGACAAGGTCGATCGGGAAATTCATCTCCTGGATGGTCGGAATTTTATAATCCCTGAAATTGGTGTTCAGAATTTTTCCTTCATGGGATTCCAGTTTTTCGTAAAAAGCATAGCCGATTCCCTGAGCCAGGGCTCCGTAAAACTGACCTTTCAGACCTTGGGGATCGAGTGCCTTTCCCACGTCGTGGGCTGCAACCAAACGGAGGATTTTTACCTCTCCCGTTTCCGTATCCACTTCCACTTCGGCCCCCTGCGCCCCGAAGACATAAGTGGATGACATATTTCCGTATCCTTTATTCCAATCCGGAAGTTCGTTGGGCGGATCGTAGAAAACCTCCACGGTCAACATCTTACCTTGGTTGCGGAAGTGGGTTGCCCTAAGAAAACGCTCCAAGTCGAGGTGAAGCCAGGGTTCATCGGGTGCGTCTTTGAGGAATAGAACGCCGTCCTTTAAATCGAAATTTTCCCGGCAGGCGGCCTTTGTTACGTCAAATTCCGGTGGCGTGTAGTCCGGGTTCTTTTTGAGGACCTTGTCCAGATTTTTCTGTATTTCGGGCGGGAAGACTTCCTCTGCCAATTCGAAGATTTGCTTCCGAAGTTTTTGTGAAGCCAGTATGGCGGTGTTTCCGGCCATGAACGAGCCGCGGCTGGCATGCGTGCCGACATCCCACGGGCATGTTCCGGTATCCGTAGGGTTGACGATCACTTTTTCCGGCCGGACTCCTAAAGATTCCGCAATGGTCAGAGTCAAGACGGAATGCAAGCCCTGTCCCATCTCCACGCCGCCGTGATAGGCGTTCACGTTTCCGAAATCGTCCAGCTTGAGAATCAAGCCGCTTCCGTCCGACCTGTAGATCCGTGCTCCCCCCCCCACATGAATGAGAGAGGCCATGCCCACGCCTCTTTTCTTGTGCCGCCCGCGCTTTGTATTCCAATCCAGCTTGTCGGCCACAGTCTGCAGGCTTTCCTTTAGGCCGCACGTGCTGATTTTCAAGCCCATGGGAGTGGTTTCTTCAGTTTCGTTGGCGTTGATCATACGGAATTCATAGGGATCTATACCGGCCTCTTCGGCGAGATCATCCATATTGTTTTCCAGAGCCCAGCTGAGCTCCGGGTTTCCGTAGCCGCGCATAGCCTGACAATAGGTGTTGTTGGTATAGACGAGTTTGGAGTCGAAATGAATGTTGGCAACGCGGTAGAGCGACGTCGCCGGAATCATCATCACCGTCGGATAGGTTGCACCCCAAGATGCGTAGGCGCCGTTGTCCTGAAGAACTTCGACATGCCGGAAAGTGAGTTTTCCGCCGGAGTCGCAGCCCTGAATGATTCTTATCCGGGAGGATTGCCGGGGTGAAAGATAAGCGAATTCTTCATCCCTCGTGTAGAGGATTTTTATGGGATGTCCTGTTCGGAATGCCAGAAGAACGGCGATGTACTCGTAAGCATGTGTATCCAATCCCGTTCCGAAGCCTCCCCCCAGAGCCGGGACGATAATCCTGGTGTTTTTGCCCTGAAGCCCCATATCCGACAGGGCCCGGTTGAAGTCGCGCTGAGCCAGAAACGGGATCTGGGTTTTGGCCCACAGTGTGAGGTTGTTGTTCATGTCGAACTCGGCGATACACCCGGCCGTTCCCATGCAGCTCTGCTGGACGATGGGTGTGGCATATTCCCCTTCGGCGGTATGCTCAGCGGCAGCCCGCCCCAGTTCGAGGTCACCCGATTCGTGACGGTAGCGGACCGGCAGAAGATTATCCTTTCGGGGTTTCCCGCGGGAATCCGTCTCGTGAATGAGCGCCGCTCCTTCTTTGAGAGCTTCCTCGGGAGAGAATATCCCCGGAAGAGGTTCGTATTCGACTCGAATGAGGTCCACGGCCTCTGCGGCGATCTCGGGATCGATGGCGGCTACTGCGGCGATCTCGTCTCTGTATTGGCGGACCTTGCTTTTTTTCAGAGCGAAATTGTCCCGCAGGAACCCGATTCTTATTTCCGGAGTGTTGGTGGCGGTTATGACGGCTTTGACTCCCGGCAGTTTTTCTGCCCGGGATGTGTCTATGCCGGTGATCCTCGCATGGGCGTGTTCGCTGAACTTGATCTTGCCGTAGAGCATCCCCGGCCTCTTCAGGTCGTGGATGTAGTACGCCTTGCCGGCTGCCTTATCAGGACCGTCAGGCCTGAAGGCTTTTTTCCCGACATGACGGTAGTCGCTCATGAGGATTCTCTCTTTTTCGCTGCTGCATTTTTTACGGCTTCTATGATTTGGATATAACCGGTGCAGCGGCACAGGTTTCCCTGAAGAGCATCCCTGATTTCACTCTCCGTCGGGTCGGGATTGGCATCGAGCAGGGCCTTGGCGGACATGACCATGCCTGGCGTGCAAAACCCGCACTGAATGGCTCCGTTTTCGACAAAAGCCGTCTGAAGAACGGACAATTCATTATCAGGGCCTTGCAGCCCTTCGATGGTCAGGACCTCCTTGCCTTCTACTTCGAGAGCCGGATAGAGACAGGAGTTTAGGGCCAGCCCGTCGACAATGACCGTACAGGCGCCGCACTCGCCTTCACCGCAGCCTTCTTTTGTGCCCGTCATTCCCAAAACATCGCGCAATAGATCGATAAGACGGAGATGACCTCCCGTTTCGACACAGACCGCAGAGCCGTTCAATACAAAAGATATTTTTCGCTTCATTTCCAGTTCCCCGCGAGGAGCTGCTCCAGACTCCGCTTTACGTAGACACCGATGATGCGTCTGCGGTATTCTTCCGTGGATCTGATATCCGTGATGGGCGAAACGGATTCTTCGGCCAATTTTTGGGCTTCGGTCAGCAAATCTTTGGAAAGTGGGCTTCCTTCGAGCAGCTTTTCGACTCTGTCAAGACGGAGAGGAACCGGGGCGACAGAACCTGCGGCAATGCGCACTTTCGAACACCGTTTTCCGTCCCATACTACGAGAACGGCCACACTGGCTACTGCCAGATCCATTTTAACGCGGCCTTTCTTCAAGAAGATGGCTCTCGTACCCTCCTCGGGTGGATCCAATTTGATTTCCGTCAGCATTTCGTCCCCCATAAGAGCGGCTTCTCCCGGACCTTTAAAAAAATCCCGGATGGGGATCTCGCGCGTTTTTTCAGGACTTCGGAGTCTGACCTTCGCCTCGAGAACGAGAAGAGGAGTAGCCGTGTCGGCACAGGGAGAGCAGTTGCAGAGGTTCCCGCCCACAGTCGCCGCATTCCGGATTTGTACGCTGCCCAATCTCCGGGCGGCCTGGACCAGGACCGAATACCTCCGATCCAGATCCGGATTCTTTGATATGTCGCTGATGGTTACGAGAGCACCTATGCAGGCACCTCCGTTGATCTCTATCGACGAAAGCTCCGGGATGTTCCTTAACGAGATGAGGACGGGAGGACGCAACTCCCGGTTTTTGATCCGGACCATCACATCCGTTGCACCGGAGACATAAATCGCACCGGAATACGTGCGTTTGAGCTTGAAGGCCTCTTCGAGAGATGAGGGGCGAAAATAGTCAAACCGGATCATGCCACCACTTTCCTGTCTCTCAGCTCTGCAATCTCCGACGGGGAAAGCCCGATCTCGGAAAGAAGGGCGTCGGTGTGTTCACCGTATGACGGAGCGAAAGGAAGCGTTCTCTCCAAATCTTCGAGGTGGTCCGTCATCACGGCCGGAGGCGGGAGCCGGACAGTTTTACCCTCGGGAGATACGGCTTTCAATGCCGTTGAACGAACGAACGGCAGATCCGCGACCCTCTCGATGGGTGTAATGGGAGAGTGGGGGATGGCCGCCTCTTTCAACGCCAGAGACACGACTTCGGATGCGTGTTGTTTGGTTATGGCTTCGATGGATGCGTGCAGCTCCTTTTTATCTTTACGACGTCCTTCGTTGGTCGCATACCTCTCTTCATCCAGAGAAGAAAACATCGGCTGCCGGACAAAACGCTGCCACTGGGCATCGCTGCCCAGGGCAACATAGACATAACCATCCACAGCCCTGTAGGCATTTACGGGAATGAATTGACGGTGCTCGTTTCCCGAGCGTTTCAATTCAGAAGGAGGGCTTCCCATATCCAGCATGGGAAGAAAAGTATGAAGCCAGGACACGGCGGCTTGGGCCATGGAAATGTCGATCTGTTTGCCCCTTCCTGTTTCGGCCCGCTCCATCAAAGCCAGCATGATCTGGATAACGGCCTCATCTCCGGCTTTGAGGTCGACGAGCGGGGGACCGCATTGGAGCGGCGGTCCATCGGCGTGACCGGTGAGATCCATGTAGCCACAGAGTGCCTGCATCACAGGATCGTATCCTGGAACATCGGGATATGCCAACCCCATGGCCGAGATGCAGCACCATATCAGGTCTTCTTTCTCTTTCCTCAGGGATTCATAATCGATGCCGAGTTTGCCGTGCCTGGAGGGCATGGTATTGGTGCAGAATACGTCGGCATCGAGTTCTCTGACGAGGCGTTTGAGAAGAATTCGACCTTGTTCCTGCTTCAAATCTATGGCTATGGCTTCTTTGCCCAGATTAGGAGCGATAAAATAGCTGTGGCGGTCCTCTCCTGCAAAAGGGCGGCCGATGTATCGGTTGGGATCTCCTTTGGATTTGCGTCCGGGTACGGGAGTAGGTTCGATTTTTATTACTCTCCAACCGAGATGTACAAACCGCAGCGTGGCATATGTCAATGTCAGCGCTTGTTCCAGGCTGACAATCGTCTGCTTCTTCAAAAGATTCCCCTAAACTCTCTTTGCCGGGCACACATTTGTATGATGGCCCATTTGCTCCGCAGTCGTGCTCAATCTTATAGCGTCCCCGGATTCGATGTCAAGGATTTCAAAACTCCCTCCCTTTGACTGCCGGCAGCAAGCAAATTTTTGGAAAGTTCATGTCTCACCTCGAATCCGCACAGCACGACGAACGGTGTGGAATCGACTGCTTTTGATTTTCTGGAGGAATTATTTATTCTTTGCAAAGCACATAATTTTCAATATAATCTTTTACTCGTGTTCATTAAGGGAAAAAAAACCAAAATCAGTATAACAGGGAATTTTCCGTATAAATTCAATCACTTATAAGGAGGACTGCATGCTGCCAGGCGAAAAGAAATACCCACATATCTTCAGCCCGATAAAGATCGGGAAACTTTGGGCAAAGAATAGGATAAAGTATGCTTCGACCGAGACGAATTTCAACTACAGCGACGGTTTTGTCTCGGAGAAAGAACTGGCCTACATCGAGGCTCATGCCCGGGGCGGCTCTGGAATTGTGACGACACAGGGGGCCTATACCGATCCCAGAGGTGAAGGTCAGGGATATGTCGGCATGATGGGGATCTGGGACGACAAGTTCATTCCGGGGTTGAAAAAAATGGCCGATATCATCCACCAAGGGGATGCCCTGGCTTGTCTTCAACTGATGCACTGCGGCCGGGTCGGAGGCATCAATCTTGATTACACGGTCGGTCCCTCTGTCATCCCTCAGCGGCTGCGCCGCTTCCGTCCTCCCAGGAAGATGAGCACCCCCGCGGTCGAAGAGTGCATCCAGGAGCATATCGACGGCGCCCGAAGGGCCGTTGAAGCCGGATACGACATCATCGAAATTTCCGGTATCGTCGGTTACCTACTCTCGAACTTCGTCTCCTCCTACACGAACTGGAGGAGCGATGAGTACGGCGGCGACATCCAGGGACGATGTGCCATGGTGCGGAAGATCATCGAAGGAATCCGCAAGGAACTCGGATCGGATAAAGCGATCGGGATCCGACTCTGCGGCTGGGAGATGCTGGATGACCGGGGGGGAAACACGGAAGAAGAGAGCATGGAGTCACTCAGAATCGCCGAAAAAGCGGGGTGCGACTACTTGAGCGTCACCGTCGGCTGGCAGGAATCCTTGGGCTCGGTCATTTCCAGAGACATCCCCATGGGCAAGTGGCTTTATGTGGCCGAACGAACAAAGAAGGAATTGGGTATCCCAGTCAGTATGGCCTACCGGCTCTTTGTGCCCGAAATTCCGGAAAAGGCCATCGCAGAAGGCAAACTGGATATCTGGGAGATGTGCCGCCCTCAGATCGCCGATCCCGCTCTGCCCAACAAGATCATGTGGGATGTGCAAGAGGATATCATTCCCTGTATCGCCTGCCAGGTCTGTTTGGCGCGGCTTTTCCGTGATGCGCCGGTGACCTGCACAGTGCGGCCGTCCTGCAGCCATGAGAGTGAGCGGGAGTGGGGTTACTACGGCTTTCCCCAGACTGATATCAAGCGAAAAATCATCGTGGTCGGAGCCGGCATCGCCGGTCTGCAAGCAGCCAAGATCGCTGCGGAAAAGGGGCATGACGTCACGGTCTATGAGAAGACGGACAATGTCGGCGGCCAGTGGTACTATGCCTCGAGGAATCCCTGGGGCGAAGATTCAGGGAAATACTGGGATGACCAGGAGTTCATGCGCTGGGTCAACCATATGAAAGCCCAGTGCGATAAATTCGGCGCGAAATTTGTATTCAACTCGGCTGTGACCAAGGAGCTTCTGGAAAAGGAAAAACCGGACTCTTTAGTTATTGCAACGGGAGCCGTGCCGGAAGTGCCTGATATTCCAGGTGCGGACAAATCGCATGTGGTGAGTATGTTCGATGTCTTCACCGGGAAGGTCGATCCCGGAAAGAATGTGGTCATACTGGGAGGATCAGGAGCAGCCATATCCTTGACACTCTATGTCATAGATAAACTGGAAAAGCTGGGAATCGAAAATCCGAGTATTGCCCTGATCGATCCTGCCCCCAGGTTTGGGGCGGATGTCAACCCCTCCTACATTTGGAGATACCGGCTTCGGTTGAAAGGTGCCAAAGTCAAAGAGCTGACCTTTGGAAATGTCAAAGAGATCGCAGATGACGGAGTGGTTGCCGATTGGATGATTGTCGACAGGAAGACAAAGGAAAAGACACAGTTCAAGGATCAAAAGGTCCCGGCGGATACGGTGATTCTTGCCCGGCTCATACCCAATAAGGAATTAGGCTACGGCGCCCTGAAAGGAGACGTGGCCATGATAGGCGACTGCGTTTGGGTGCGCCGTGGTATCGATGCCATTCAAGACGGATATCGCCTGGGAATGCGCTTCTGAGGGCGTGTGGGGAATGGCCATAGAGAAAATTCATGAAAGGGGCGAACAATGATTCACAATAAAATAGCGAGTGCAAAACCCCGGATCCCGGGAACAAGGATGAGCGTCTATCCGCATTCGGGTACGAGCCACATGGGCCTGTATCCGTGGATCGACGCCTACAGGTGCACGGGCTGCGGTGCCTGTGCCAGGGCCTGCCCTCCGGATATCATCGGGTTTCATAAAGGGAAAGCGGCCATTGTCTTGGACCTCTGCCAGCAGTGCGGCGAGTGCTTCGAAGCCTGCCCGGTGGAAGGGGCCATTCTGTTCAAGCTCCCACCGGGAGCGCCGGAGTCGGGCAACACACCCTACATTTCCAGGATTTAACGGAGATGGATCTCTTCCCTTTTATATGGGCTGACAGGCCTCGAGATGAAAATGGCTGGAGATGTTTTTGCTCCAGTCGGATTTTTCACGATAAAAGAGATCCGCTTAGATGACTCAAGGGAAGGAGGTACGATATGACGGAAAAAGTTAAAACGAATTACGTGGATCACATTTGTATCGCGGTCAACGACGTGAAAAAGGCGGAAAAGGACTACGTCGATGCCTTCGGTTGGGAAGTGGCCTACCGCTACGTGGATGAACCGGAAAAGATCCGGGTCACGGGTTTCATGGTCGGGCCGACGGCCGTCGAAGTTATGGAGGACATGGACGGCACAGGAGAAGTGGCTAAGTTCATCCAGAGGCGGGGCGAGGGGGTCATGTTGATCAGCTACAACGTGGACAACTGCGGAGAATCGCTCGATAAGCTCAAAAAAAACAATGTCAAGCTTATCGACCAAAAACCAAGGTTCTTTGCCGAATACAAGAGAAACTTCGCCTTCATCCATCCCGCACCCATGCACGGTATCCTGACCGAGATCATCGACGGCAAATACGAGAAGTAAGAAACGAGATTTCCATCAGGGAAGCGTTTTCGCCAATTTCGTGGTCTGGGCTGAATGGTTCCCGCTTTATTCGAAGAAGGAGGGAAAAAATGTCTAAAAAAATTGCAGGGTGTCTTCTTTTTCTGTTTATTCTGGCGGCTATGGTTCCCGTTTCTCAGTCTTATGCCGCCGATTCCCAGGGAAGGGACCTTTCGAAATTTTTTACGGCGAACGATTACTTCGACTTCGAGTGGATCTCGGATCCACGGATTTCCCCTTGCGGCAAAAAAATTGTCTACGTGCGGAATTTTGCAGATATCCTGAGCGATCAGTTCTATTCCAATCTCTGGATCGTCGATTTCGACGGCAAGGAAAACCGACCTTTGACGAGCGGTCTCTCACATGACGGCTCGCCCCGCTGGTCTCCGGACGGAAGCATGATCGTCTACATCTCGGACAAAGATGGGAAACCCCAGATGTACAAGCGATGGATGGACACCGAGCAAACGGTCATGCTCACCAATCTCCTCTTCCCTCCCAGCGGGGTATCCTGGTCGTCTGACGGGAAATGGATCGCTTTTTCGGCGCCGGTGCCTTCCATGCCGAGAACCATTGCCCAACTTCCTCCAGTCCCCCCAGGGGCAAGGTGGGCCCCCCCGGCAACGATCATCGACAAGACGATCTACCGGTTCGACGGAATCGGTTATCAGATCAGCAAAGGTTACACGCAGGTCTTTGTCATGCCTTCCGAAGGGGGAACGCCCCGGCAGATCACGCATGGAAATTTCCATCATCCTTACGGTGCATTCGGCGATGCCGGGCTCTCATGGACTCCGGACAACAAACACATCATCCTCTCGGCGAATCGAAGGCAGGATTGGGAACTTAACACCATGGATACGGAATTGTACGAAGTGGGGGTCGCCGACGGAAAGATAAGGGCTCTCACCGACCGCAGGGGAGGTGATGGATCTCCCGTTGT
>JAFGNQ010000488.1 GCA_016926925.1 Candidatus Aminicenantota bacterium | reverse complement strand
GTCCAGCCCTGGACGATATCTCTGTCAGGGTGAAAGGTCAGTCTCTTGGGTATGCCTCCTTCACTCGGCATGACATAGACTTCCGTACAGCCAAAGTAGCGGGCCGAAGGGGAAGTGTTGCCGTCGTACTGGCCGGAAAAAGCGATCCATTTCCCATCAGGAGAAAATTTAGGATTGCTCTCCACACCCTGATGTGAAGTCAAGCGTTTGGCCGGCCCCCCTTCCGCCGGCACCAGCCACAAATCATCGGCGTAAACAAACACGATTTTATCTTTGTGGATATCCGGCTGATGCAGGAAGCGCGTTCCCTTACCCGCATGCAATATTGAGGCGATAAGGATAGTTCCCAACAAAACCGACAGCACTTTATTCATATCTCTCCTCCCCGTCACGAACTTAGAATCAGTGCCCTATTAAGGCCAGGATGAGTCCTATTTTTTTATTCAGGCATTTTGAATTGATATTCTTTCGGGGGCTCTTCTCCTTTTAAATTCCTCACGAAATAATCCCATTTGCGGCGTTGGAAATACGGCATGGCTGCACCGAATCCATGATTTCCATTGGGCAAAACAAGCATATCGAAATCTTTATTGGCCTTGATGAGCTCATCAATGACCTGGATGGTCAGCGCCGGGTGAACATTGTCGTCCATGTCACCGTAGGCGAGGAGCAGCTTGCCCTTAAGATTTGCAGCTAGCCGGGCATTGACCTGATCCTCATAATTGTCTCCCTCGAGGAGGCCTTGATACTTTTCCCCCCAACCGGCGTTGTAACCCCGTTGGTCGTGGTTTCCTGCGGAGGATACGGCCACTTTGTAGAAATCCGGATAGAGCAGAATGGCCCTAGTCGAAGCGAATCCGCCTCCTGAATGGCCGAAAATCCCCACCCGGCTCAGATCTAAATAGGGACGGGTGGCACTCAGTTGCCGGAAGCCGGCGATATGATCCTGAAGGGCGCCGCCGTCCTTGAAATTTTTATAGGAAAAATCGTGGAAAGCTTTGGACCGGAAAGGGGTTCCTCTCCCGTCTATGGTCACAACGATAAAGCCCAGTTCCGCCAGGGATTGAGGCTCCCACAACCAGGAGACGATAAGTGCATTGAACGAGGGAGGAGTGCGGATGATTTGAGGTCCGGGGTAAATGGCATCGATCACGGGATATTTTTTCTCCGGATCGAAGTCCATGGGCTTGACAATCATGCCGTACACATCCGTCACCCCGTCTGCAGCCTTGACTCGAAACCTTTCCGGAAATTTCCAACCCATGGCAAAAAGGCTCTCCATGTCCGCATCCTCCAGCACTTTCAACAGCTTGCCGTCCGCTGAACGGAGCTCGGATCTGGGCGGCATATCCAGCCTGGAATAGCAATCCGTGAAGTACTTTCCCGAAGGCGAAAAGATCACGTTATGGTCGGCATCCTCTGATGTCAGGAGCTCGGTCCGGGAACCGTCGAGCTTGGAGCGGTAGAGATGCCTGTAATAGGGGTCCCTGTCTTTCTCCCGGGCAAAAGCCGAAAAATAGACCCACCGATTCGCTTCATCCACATACTTGATGTCAAAAACAGCCCAGGGCCCGGATGTAATCCGATTCTTCAATTTCCCGCTTTCGCAATCGTACAGGTAGAGATGAGCCCAGCCGTCCCGCTGCGAAAACCAAATCATTTCTTTTCCTGATTTCAGATCTCTGACATTGGGTCGGTTGAGCATTATCAAAGCCATCTCGACGAACGTCAGACCTTCTTCTTTCATGATTTCCCTGGCATTTCCGGTGGCGGCATCGATCTCGATCAACCGGAAGGCCTTGGCGGCCCTCTCTTCGAAGAGATGGTAGATCCGCCGGCTGTCCTCACTCCACCAAGCCCTTTTGACTTCGACGGGAGTTTCGAAAGTCACTTGTTCGGCTTCATAATCCAAAGCGATCCGGCTTTTTTTCTCGACATCGAGAACGACCAGTTTCAACAGGCCAAGGTCCTCATCGCCCGGAAACGGATATTTGTAGGTGTGCAATATTGGCCGGACACTTCCATCCGCAGGCGCCGACTGGAGAAGATGGAGGTCCTTGACTTTGCGTTCATCCAGCTTGTGTGTGAGGATCTTTTTCGAATCCGGAGACCATACGGCTATCGGGGGGAGTTTTTTCCCGGCCACTTTATTGGAAATGAAGGACGTGTTGCCCTCTGTCTGTTCGGCATAGTCGAAATAGGGCTCGCCGTCCGTCGTCAGTTGGATTTCTTCTCCCTCAGGAAGAGGCCTGACGTAAAGATTGTGCTCTTTTACAAATGCCGCCCATTTTCCGTCGGGAGAACGAAGCTCATGTTCCTCCGGCTTTTTGTATTCCTCATCCTTTGTGCACTGATAGGTTTTCAGATCATACAGCCAGAAAGTTTTTTCCACTTCGAAGCGGATAGCATTGCGGTCTTTTACGAACTCGATGGTTTCAAAGGGAAGCTTATTGGATTCGTACGCTTTTCCCGATGCAGCAGAGAGAGAGGCGGCCAACCGGGCTTGGTCGAATGCGGGCTTTCGGTTGTTCAGAGCCGGATCGACCAGTATGAATTCTTTTCCGTCGCGCGTCTGGATCTTGTACCAGAACCGATCGCTTTCTTCGATCCAGTTGGGCTGCACATCCATCCGGTAGAGCATTTTCATTACGTTCTGGGGGAGGAACTGCTCTGCACGGGCATAGTCTTCACGGGTCACCTCTGCCTGAGCACCCGTAGTCCAAAGAATAATACACGCCAGACAAAAACAAAGATAGCCAAGATTCTTTTTCATTCAAGCCTCCATATTCCTTGATTTAAAATATTATCCGCCAACGGATTCCGTTCATCGACCTGAAATAAATGTGCAGCGCTTATCATAAAAAAAAGAGGAAACCGGGCAGTTTTCTTGACGAAGGGAATTGCCGGCCTTGGGACTCCACTGATTCGTTGACATGAGGAAAGAAAAACATTATCACAGCCGAAGCCATTAGTAAATAAAAAGCGGAATAGAGCAGCAGGGAGTGTTTTCTTTTCCGCTAAATGGATCTATTTCCGGAATGCTGCTGCTTAGGATATACGCATAAATGAACTTGACTCGCGCTGGCTACAGTTATAGGTTATTAAATCTGCTGTGATTCCCTATGTAGTATTAACAAGGTTTTTGTGAGGTAGCCACATGAATTTGAAAAACAAGGCATTATTGCTTCTTTTTATGTGCTTTTCCGTGATTTCATTCATTTTCAAAACGGCTGCTGCTGCTTTGGAACGCTACGACCTCATCATCAGAGGTGCGACCATCGTGGACGGAACGGGAGGAAAATCATTTCGGGGAGACATTGCCATTACCGGCGAAAGGATTGCGGGAATCGGTCGCATCCGCGGAAAAGCGGAAACGGTTATCGACGCATCCGGCCTTGTTGCCAGTCCGGGTTTCATAGATCCCCATTCGCACGCCGATGCCTCCATCTTGAAGTATCCCCTCGCGGAAAACCTTGTCATGCAGGGAATCACCACCTTTGTAGGAGGGAACTGTGGCCTTTCCCTCGCTCCCCGGACGGATAAATTTTTCGTTTGGCAGGATTTCGGAATCAAGGAAAGTGATGCCGGCTTCACTTTGGACTGGGAATCTTTCGGGGAATATCTCAGCACGCTTGAAGAAACCCGAAGCGCTTTGAATTTTGTGCCCTTGATCGGCCACGGCGCCGTAAGGTATTGCGTCATGGGAAACGATTTCAGGAGAACAGCCAATGCTGACGAGACTGCCGCCATGGAACGCCTAGTAGGCGAGGCCATGAGAAGCGGCGCCTTCGGTCTCTCCACCGGACTGGATTATTTGCCGGGCCATTTTGCGAATACCGAGGAAATTGTTGCTCTGGCCCGCATCGTCCGACAATTCGGCGGCATCTACGTAACACATGCCCGCTTCAACAACAGTGACTGGCCAACGGATGACCCGGAGAAAGTCTCCTATGGAAGATACCTCGGGACTCCTGAAAATATCTGGATCGGTCTTTATAAAGGTGTCGCGGAAGCTATCGAGATCGGCAAAATTGCCGGAATTCCAGTGCAGATCTCCCACATCGCCAATATCTTCCGAATCCCCCAGCCTCACCCGGAATTTTTGGACAAATCTGCGGCCGAAGCCACTCTTTGGGTTTTGGACGAAGCACACAAAGAGGGAGTCGATGTGACTTTCGATGTGATCGCAACGGCTGACAGCATTGCCAGCCAATCCAAGCTCATAGATGCGTTCTATTCAAAAAGGGTCCAGGGTTTGCACTGGGTCCAAGATTTCAACAGAGAGGAATTCATTCGGAGGCTGAAGACCGAAGAATTCAGGAAGAGACTGAGAAGAGTCCATGAATCGGGACAGCTCAAACTGGGAATGGTCCACACTCTCGTGGATCCTTATTGGCACAACTGTTTCCGCATCATTTCCTGTGCAGATAAGCAGTGCGAGGGAAAAATCCTCGGAGATATTGCTGGAGAGAGAGGCAGAGACCCGCTCGAGACGCTTTTCGACATCCTGACCGAAGATCCGGAGACAACCTGGGTTCAGTTCCTCGACAGGAGAGGCACGGACATCATGAACGCGGTCTTTTTAAAACACCCAGCCGCCATGCCGTGCACAGATACGGAGGCACTCCCTGCGAAATCAGAACCAGGCCGTTCCCCTGCTCCTGTCGCTTTTGGCTTGTACCCTCATTATTTCGGACATTATATCAGGGATATGTCTCT
>JAFGNQ010000487.1 GCA_016926925.1 Candidatus Aminicenantota bacterium | reverse complement strand
GGTTGAGGTCTGGTTCAGCGCCTCTTTGAAGAGCGAAGAACCCTTGTTTGATGAGAAGGGAATTCCCATCGAGCTTAAAGATTATTTAGACCGGATCGATGTGCTCATCACCCTTGTCTACCGCGACGATCATATCCGCCTGAGCCTGGTCAAAAATTATGACTTCCCTCCCCCCGGTGATCTAAAGATCCGTCTCGATCCCAACAGCCTTTTGATCTCGGAGTAAGCAATGCTTAGAGGCTTGGACCGTAGTCCGTCTTTTTACAGGCTTCAAGGAATAGCGGCAACAGCTCTTCCTTTTGATTCAGTTCGGCGAGGGCCGTCGTCTGTACGAAAAATCCGTCGCCTTCATGATGACGAAAGGAATGGACGACGATCTTTGGGATGTATAGGGCCGCGGACAGATTCTCCGGGTATGTCACGGCAGCGGCCAGGATCCATCCGTCTTCGCTGAATTTCTCGTCAGCGAGGATGTCCACATTTGCCCGGACCGCATCCAGTTCCGGATCTCCCGTGTTGATATTAGGTCGTGACAGAGTCTCTTTGATCCCTTGAATCGTTTTATCGATATTTCCGGGAATGGCCTTGGGATCGCAGGGTCCCGCACACGAAGCCTGGTATTGAATGACAGGAGCGTAAAAGTAATCGGCGTAATCCTCGGGTTGGAACACGGCGCCTCCGAAATCGGGATTTCGAACCCAGCCTGCCGGGATTTGGGCTTTGACTACCAGTGTTTCTTCAGAGACAGGAATTTGAACGTCGATCATCACCGTTTTCAGCTTTTCGGCTGTGCTGTCCGGCACTTGTGCCTGATCTGCAGGTTCGGATTCGCTTTCACCGGAGGAACACGAACTCCCAATCACGATCAGCATCAGACATAAAAAAAATGCCGACATTTTGATATTTCTCATTGCTGTTTCCTCCTTGCTCCTGCCATCATATACATTTTTCTTTGTATTTGCATCCAATTGATTTAAAAAACAGGCACCCCCATTTTCGTGATGAATCCCTTAATAAAACAATTTTTTTAGGAATCGCTGTCCTCATAAATCGCGCTAGCCAAAGCGAGTCACAGTCCGTTTGAATCACACGGAGAGGGGATAGGGAGCTTCGCCGAAAACGATCTGCGACTCGATTCCTGCAGTATGGAGACTACGTGCTTCACGGAATTGGAGATGCATATAAGGGCCAGAGGGCTGTTGACCTTGATATGCGGCTGTGATAAAAAAATATCAGATTTGGAGAGGAGGGTTCCATGAAAAGATACTTTTTTGTGCTTGTGTCCCTAATTTGTTTGACCGGCTTCGTTTTACCTCATGCACAAATCCGCCCTGTGAGCACCTATTCCATCGTCGCCTATGACGCACAGACGGGTCAGCTGGGTGTTGCCGTTCAATCTCATTGGTTTTCCGTCGGGGCCGGCGTTCCCTGGGCGGAATCGGGCGTGGGCGCCGTGGCCACGCAATCCTTTACAGAAGTGTCCTATGGGCCTCTTGGGTTGGAGCTCATGCGCTTCGGGAAAAGCGCCGAGGAAGCCCTCAGGGCCCTTGTCTCTGCCGACTCGCATCAGGACGTGCGGCAGGTCGCTATGGTAGACGCTCAAGGCCGGGTGGCTGTCCACACGGGAAAAAACTGTATTCCGGAGGCCGGCCATTATGTCGGCGAAGGATTCACCTGTCAAGCCAACCTGATGCTCAACAACACGGTCTGGGAGGCTATGGCCAAAGCATTCCGGGAGACGGAAGGGGAATTGGCCGATAAGCTGATAGCCGCCCTCGAAGCCGCCGAAATGGAAGGCGGCGACATAAGAGGAAAGCAATCCGCCGCTCTTATCGTCGTCAAAGGCAAGAGCTCCGGTGTCTGGTGGCGAGACAGAATCTATGACCTGAGGATCGAAGATCATCCACAGCCTGTTCCTGAGCTCAAACGACTGCTCCGACTCAACAAAGCCTACAACCACATGAATCAAGGCGATGAATACTTGACGGAAAACAAAGTCGAAGATGCTATGAAAGCCTACACGCAGGCTATGGACATGTATCCTGATAACGCAGAGATGATTTTCTGGCCGGCCGTGACCCTTGCCGCCACAGGCAATGTGGAGAAGAGCCTCCCCCTGTTCAGGAAAGTCTTTGCCATGGATAAAAACTGGGCCATCCTCTTACCGCGGCTCCCCAAAGTCGGTCAACTCCCCGACGACAAGGCCCTCATCCAAAAAATTCTTTCCCTTGCTCCTAAAGAATAAGATGTGGGGTCGGATCATGATATTCTTATTAATATCAACAGGTTAACCCAATTATTAACACAGAAAAGGTGCCTTAAATGCAAATTCGGGGACAAAAAACTGCTCTAAGAAATTGTTTCGCAGTTTGGGTTTTAGGGACATCATTACGAATTAATCCTGGGAGGCGTGCTCTCCACAACATATAAAAAAGGTCGAATTCGGATGACTTGATCTGAAGAGATTGAGCCGTCCGTGTTGACCGCGTCTTGGAAATGATCGAAAATAATGGAGGTTCTGCAGCGCATTCAACAAAAAAAGGTGATAACCTCATGAAAATAACCAGAAAGCAGTTTTTTTCCAGAGTATTCAAGCTGGCAGCGGGGGTCGCAGCAGGAATCTCAGGGAAGCAATCCCTATTCGCCTTTTCGAAAGCTGTGTGTGCCGACCAGGAGGATCGAATGAGCCAAAAGAACAAAATCGTGTATGACTGGATCTTAAGCTTGATGAAAAGTATGGACAAGCACTTAGATGATGAAGATAAGGTTAAGCTCCTCGAGGACTGCGGCCGTGCCTGCGCTCAAAGACATGCAAAGACGGAAGCCGCCAAACACAAAGGCAGTCTCGATGCTTGGCTTGGGGCTTTAAGGAAATGGGTCGGTGCGGAAAACGTGCGCCTAGAAGGCAACTCGATCCAAGTGACGTACAGTAAATGCTTCTGCCCTCTTGTTCAGGATAGCCCACCCCTCATGGCGGAAAATTTTTGCGGTTGTTCCCGCGGATGGCTGAAGGAAGTGTTCGAGACGGTAGTGGATCGCCCGGTTGAAGTAAAAATGGAAGACTCGATCATGAGCGGCGGGAAACAGTGCCGCTTCTCCATCATCCTCCCATAGGCTGAATTTATTTTATGGGACCTCTCAGGCTGATAACGACTTTGTTGGAGAGGATTTTCCTTCCCTTTGTAAGATGAACTTCGTATTTTGAGGGGACGACGACATTGGCGGGGATTCTGAAGGTGAACTTATAGTCCTCCCAGCTCACGGCGTCGACGGCTGAACCGGCATATACGATGGTTTTCGTTCCCTTGTCTCCGAGTTTCAAACAGGATGCGATCTCGACGACTTTTCCTAGGCCGAGTTCTGAGGTTGATGTATTCAATCGGAGCAGGTGTGTGAGGAAATAATCCACCTTGTTTGAGACTTCCGCATTTGTCGCTGTTTTAATGAGAACGACAGGGTACGTCATGCCCCCTTCGATATTGGCTGTGAGGGTCCCGCAGATTTTTGTGGAGGACCAGGGAGAGCTCGTATTGGTGAGATAGTCCCCTACCTTGATTTGATGCCCGTTCGGGGGATCTGGAAACCTTGTTCCGTCTAGGACGATATCGATGTGACCGGGCGAATAACTGGAATAGTTCTTCTGGGTAACCGAGTCGATGTGCGGTTTGAGTTTCAGGGCTTCTTTGCGGAGTTGCCGCTGTTGCGCCCATACAAGGGATAAAAAACAAAGACAAACGGATACGAAGACGATGGTTTTTCTCATGCCTACCTCCTTTTATGCTCTCTAAAATTTAGCTATTCTACTTCAAATAATAGAAATTGGCAATAGCAATGGAAAGACTTTCGAATCGTTTTTTACGGGTGGATTTTGGTGAAAATTATTAAAGTCGAGATTGCTGTTTTTTTGCGATTCCCATACAATACAACGGCCAAATAGGGATTGAATTTTAACCCTATTTTATTGGGTTTTGTAATGGAAGGGGATATGTGATGAGTCATTTCGATATTCTCCATCTCTATAAGCTCATGCTGCACAGCCGCTTGTTCGAGAATGCCGTTGCCGGACTGTGGAACGAAGGGCTGATTTTCGGGGAAATGCATATGGGCATTGGTGAGGAGGCGATTTTCGCCGGAATCGTATCCCAGCTTCAGCCCGGAGATGCCATGGCCCTGGATCATCGCAGCACTTCTCCTTGCATCATGCGTGGTTTGGATCCTGCAGCCTTGATGCTGGAATTCCTCGGCCATCCACAAGGGCTATGCTCGGGTTTCGGCGGGCACATGCATGTCTTTGCGAAAGAACAAAAAATCGTCACGTCAGGCATAGTCGGGGCCTCAGGGCCTGCGGCTGTCGGGTTTGCCTTGGCTTCCCGGCACAAGAAACAGAATGCGATTTCAGTCGCCTTTTTCGGGGAAGGGGCCGTCAATCAAGGAATGATGCTCGAGGCATTCAACCTGGCCTCGGCCTGGAACCTGCCTGTCCTGTTTGTCTGTAAAGACAACGGTTGGGCGATCACGACACGATCCCATTCAGTGACCGGCGGGGCTTCCTTGATCGATAGGGCAAACGGATTCGGCATCGCGGGAAGATCGATCGAGGGTTGGGACGTCGAAACTGTTTGGAAAACTGCAAATAGTGCAATCGAATCCATGAGAAAGGACATGAAGCCGTTTTTCTTCCATGCGCTCTGCAGGCGCGATGAAGGGCACTTCCTTGGCGATCCGCTCCTGCGCTTCCATCGAACCCCGTGGAAAAGCTTCGGAAGGCAAATCCCGGGACTGACAAGATCCCTGTTCGGCTTTAAGGGAGCTCGTCTGGACAAACGCATTTCATGTTTAAAGGAGGTGCTCTCTCTCATAGCCGAATCCCGTGCGCAACTCAAGGATGAATTCGATCCCCTGGTCAGGATCGAGACCGGGCTGAAAACAGAGGAATATCCTCTGGAGCGGATACAAAAATCGATAAAAGAGGAGATCGATGTCATTCTCTCGGATGTGATGAGCACCCTGCACAGGGAGGACGGAGAATGAAAACGATAAAATTTGCTGATGCCATCGACAGGGCGCTCGGCCAGGAAATGGCCAAAGACAAGGATATCATTATCATGGGCGAAGATGTTCACATGTTGCGCGTGAATTTGTATACACGGTTCGGCAAAGACCGCGTCCGGCCGACACCGATCAGTGAGAGCGCTTTTTTGGGAGCCGCCGTCACCGCCGCCATGGCCGGGCTGCGTCCGGTCGTGGAAGTCATGCTGGTCGATTTCATCGGCGTAGCTATGGATGCCCTTTTGAACCACGTGGCTAAAACCGACTTTTTTTCGGGAGGAAAGTGGAATGTGCCCCTGGTCGTCAGGACGAGCTGCGGCGGAGGTTACGGGGATGGAGGCCAGCACGAACAGAGCCTTTGGGGTTGGTTGGCGCACATTCCGGGTATCTCCGTCGTCGTCCCTTCGAATCCGGCTGATGCCGGGAGCTTGATGCTGACGGCTGTCCGCCATGATCATCCGGTCATCTATCTCGAGCACAAACTCTTATCAGGACTCTGGCTCGATTACATGGGCATCGGTGGACGAAAAAGCGTGACATTCGATGTGCCCGAAGCGGGAGCCGAGGGTAAAGCGGGGCGTAGGTGGAAGCCGCTTCCCTACGGCGAGTTGAATATGGTCAAGCAAGGCGATGATATCACGCTCGCCAGCGTCGGAGTGGGCGTGCACAGATGCATCGAAGCCGCCAAAATCCTTGCAGTGAGCGGAATCTCCTCCGAAGTGCTGGACCTCCGTTGGGTTGCTCCTCTTGACGAAGAGGGTCTCAAAGAGTCCGTGAGGAAAACAGGAATCGTACTTGTCGTGGATGAAGATTACAAAGGCTTCGGCCTTTCCGGAGAAATCAGTGCCGTCCTCCTGGAGCAGGGACTGTCCTTTAAGTTCGCAAGAGTATGCACGGATAGTTCCATACCATTCTCGAGATCTCTCGAGGACCAGGCGCTTCCCAACGTTGCACGCATCGTCGAAACAGCCCTTCGGCTCTTAAAAAAATAGCCTGGAGCTGTTCTTCACTCGATTTTGTCCGATTGTTTCTCTCTTTCTACCTCGAGTCTTGGGCAATACGGAAACCTAAGTTGCTTGCTCCGAAAAAAGACACAAGAGATGAGCGGAGAGTACATCGTAAGGCTACTGCCATAGCGTCGTAACTGCCTCCACGAGTGATGCGGTTGCTTCCGTATCCCTTGTCATGGTGATTCAAATCAACGTCACTGCCCATTAGGAAGTGCCCCGCTGGGACTAGCTTAAACTTCATGCCAATGCTGTTAGTTATTTCATCCTTGAAATGCATTTTTTATTTCTTTTTGTGGTAGTCAGGATAGGCTGGCCGTTTCGGCTTGGGCAGCGGGTTTTTCACCAGCTCTTCCATAACGATGGCAATGGCTTTGTCCAACTGCGGGTCCTTTCCCTGGCGGACGAGTTCTGGGTCCAGCTCCACTTCCACATCCGGAGAGACGCCGACGTTTTCCGCGATCCAGTGCCCGTCCGGACTCCAGACACCCGAGCTGGGAGACGAGACGAAACCGCCGTCCATGAGCCGGGGTGCTCCCGCCCGTCCGACCAGGCCGCCCCAGGTTCGCTTCCCCACAAGCGGCCCCACTTTTGCCCGTTGGAAATACCAGGGCATGGCATCTCCGCCGGACCCGGCGAACTCGTTGATGAGCATGGCTTTGGGACCAAAGATAGCCCCCTGGGGTTGGACTTCGTCGACACCGTCTCGGGTAGCGACAAGGCTCATCATTTTGCGCTGGAGACGCTCAATGATATCCGTGGCCAGCATCCCACCGCCGTTAAACCTTTCGTCGATGATGACGGCCTCCTTGTCGACCTGAGCATAGAAGTATCGGTTGAAATAGATGTACCCTCCAAAAGCCGTATCGGGCATGTAGACATAGGCCACCCGGCCGTTCGTCACTTTGTCCACATAGCGGCGGTTGGCTTCGATCCAGGCGAAGTGCCGCAGGGTCTGCTCGCTCTGAATGGGAACCACCGTCACTTTCCGGGATCCCTCGAAACCGGGATTGGGGCCCACCGTGATTGCCACCTGCTTTCCCGTCGTTCCTTCAAAATAGCTGTAAACGTTGTCCCCGCCCTTGATTTCCTGTCCGTTAACGGCCACCAGATATTCACCCTGTGCAACATTCACACCCGGCTGGGTCAGCGGGGCCGTGAATTGGGGATTCCAGTTCTCACCGCTGTAAATCTTGACGAAACGGTACCTGCCGTTTTCGATGGCGAGGTCTGCACCCAACAATCCCGTGGGAATCCGGTCCGCCCTGGGAATATCCCCGCCGGCTACGAAGAGATGGCCCACGGTTATCTCCCCCATCATATCGGAAAAGAGGTAGTTGAGATCCTGGCGCGAGGCCACATTCTCGAGATATGGAGCATATTTTTTCTGAGCCGCCTCCAGATCCAGACCATGCAGGTTGGGATCGTAGAAGAACTCCCGCTGGATGCGCCAGGCATCCCAGAACATCTGACGCCATTCCGCCTTGGGATTCACCTTTATCTCGATATTTTGCGTCGGCATAGGCTTGCCGGGAGGTTTCGGTCCTCCCTGGGGGGTGGGCGGGGCATTTTTAGGAGGCATGGGCGTGAGGTCTCCGATGAACCAGCTTCCCTTCTGGCTGTAGAGAAACTTCTTCCCATTCCCTGCCATCTCGAAATCGTTGATTCCCGTCAGGATCACATCAGCCCGTCGTTCTTTGATATCGAAACGGTGGACATTGTTGCTGGGAGGTCCGAATTGATCCTGCGGCTGCGGTGTGGATTCGATAGCCAAAAGGACTCCGGCGTCTGCAGCTTGAAGTCCGGCATACGAACGTGCGGGTATCGGTACCGCCAAAATCCGTTGAAGAATGCCGTCCAGATCGATGGTGACCTTGACGTCCTTTTCAGTCTTTTCTTCATCTTTTTCATTGGCTTTCGGCTTGTCCGCAGGTGTCTCCTTCTCTTTTGCAGGCTTTTCCTCGTCGCTTTCCGGCATAAAGGGCGAGGGATCTGTCTTTGAAAGCACAGCCAGGTACACTGTCGAAGTCACGTCCCGAAAGATGCTGTGGATGTCCGGCTGGAGCGAAGCCCCTGAATCCGTACTGGCCGTGAAATAGAGGTGTTTTCCGCCTTTATCAAAGACCGGATTGCGCGCATCGCTCATGCCGTCGGTGATCTGATGGCTTTTCCCCTCTTTCAGAGAATACAGAAAAATCGCTCCGAGATAATTCGGCAGCCGCTTGGTGTAGGCCATCCATCGTGAGTCTGGCGACCAGTCAGGGATGAGATTATCCTGTCCTCCGTAGAATCGGTCTTTGTCCACTTGGACGGGTTTTTTATTATCGAGTTCCACATACCAGAGTCTCAAGTGGCAATCCACATAGGCGATCTTTTTACTGTCAGGGGACCAGCGGGGAACGAAATAGAAGGAGGGATGCTCTTCAAGAGCGATTTTGATCACGTCGCCTGTTCCGCTCTGTGATTGAATATGAAGCATGTATTCACCCGATTCATCCGAGAAATAGGCGATGTTCTGTCCGTCCGGCGACCAGGAGGGATAGCGCTCCATCACTCCCGGCGTGTGTGTCAGATCGCGGTAGTCGCCTTTTTCAGCGGGCACGGTTACGATTTCACCTCGGGCCTCAAACGCCGCCCGGGCTGCGTTGGGAGACAGGCTGGGTGATGTCAAGTTACGGCCTACGTTTTCGAATCGCTCCCTAACCTCCAGCATGTCTCCGGCGATGGTGACCGGTACGGGCTGAGACTTTCCCGTTTGCAGGCTGTAGAGTTTCAGCGAGCCGAATTGTTCATAGACGATGGCATCCGGTCCGGCGCCTGCCGACTTGAGGTCCATTCCTTCATTGTCCAGTATTCGGCTGACATTCTTCGTTGCGACATCATAGGCGAAGAGAGTCACCTTGCCGTCACGGTCAGAAAGAAAGTAGACCTTATCTCCAATCCACATAGGATTGAAATCGTTGGAATCCGTGCGCGGCACTTTCGTGATACGGGAGTTAGACAGATCTGAAATCCAGATGGGAGTGGCCAATCCGCCCCTGTAGCGCTTCCAGACGTCGAAGGCACGGCCCAAGGGGACATAGGCGAGACGATTTCCCTCCGGCGAATAACAGCCCTCGAAACCCATGGGAAGAGGCAGTTTCTTAGGAAATCCGCCGTCGCGGCTCACAGTAAAGAGTTCGTTGAACCGGGAATAGGCCGTGCGGCCGGAAGAGAAGAGGATTTCCTTGCCGTCCGGGGTCCAACCCAGAGCATAGTCTGCAGCAGGGTGCCAGGTCAACCGCAGCGGCTCTCCACCCGAAGAAGGCATCACATAGACATCGACATTGCCGTCGTATTCGGCCGTGAAGGCGAGTGTTGAGCCGTTGGGCGAGAATACAGGGCTCGTCTCCCGTCCTTCTCCGGAAGTCAGCCGCAGGGGAGCCCCTCCTTCACGCGGAACGCTCCACAAATCTCCGGCGTAGACGAAGACGATGTGTGTGCGGCTCAGCGTCGGCCGCTGCATGAGCAGAGG
>JAFGNQ010000486.1 GCA_016926925.1 Candidatus Aminicenantota bacterium | reverse complement strand
GAAGATTAACACGGCAAGCCATAGAGGATAGCGCAAGGATTTGTTAAAAGGAATCAGGTTGTATTCATAAGGCATTTTAAATAATATATACTTGAAAAGGAGATTTCATTTGCCGGAAACCAAAGCAAAATACCTCTTTTTGAACGGCCTGTATCTTCCCTATGAAGATGCGAAAATTCACGTTCTGACACCCGCAGCTAAATACGGAGCCACTGTTTACGAAGGCATACGCGGATATTGGGTGGATTCAGAAGACCAGCTCTATCTCTTTCGCCTCGACGATCATATCCGGCGTTTGTTCCAATCGATGGAGATGACTTGGATGGAGCCGCCCTATTCTTTTGATGAATTCAAGCAGCATATAGTCGGCATCATAAAGAAAAATGAGTTTCGCCAAGACATCCATATCCGGATAATGGTTTTCGTTCTCTCGGATGACGGCGCAATGATCTCCATGACTCCAATAGGAGCTGCCATAGCAGCATTACCCATGGGCCGCATATCCGAAAAATCAGAAAAAGGCCTGAGCTGTGCAGTCAGTTCATGGCGAAGAATCTCAGACAATTCTACCCCGCCTAGAATAAAGTGCTCTGGAAATTATCAAAACAGCCGGCTGGCGGGAATCCAGGTGCATCTTGATGGATATGATAATGTCATTATTCTGAATGAGAACGGCAAGGTTTCCGAGGGAGCAGGATCAAACATCTTCATCGTCAGGAACAGCATCCCTATAACGCCGCCGGTGACGAGCAATATCCTGGAGGGTATAACCCGAGATACGCTCATCCGGCTCTTCCTTGAGAAACACGGACTCCAGACAATCGAGCGCGAAATCGATCGATCGGAACTTTATGTGGCCGAAGAAGTCTTCTATTGCGGTTCAGCTTCAGAAGTTGTACCGATCATTTCTGTCGACAGGCATAAAATTTCTGACGGGAACGCAGGTTCTCTCACCAGAGCGATAAAAAAGAGCTACATGAACCTCGTCCGAGGTATCGAATCAGATCACAATGACTGGAGAACTCCTGTCTATTGAAAATATCCTGCATTTGGGAGGCATAACATGTTGAAGTATAGATCGCTTAAAGAGCTCGTCTATGAATATCTCTATAAAAAAATAAACACGGGAAGCCTTCGGCCTAATGAGAAGCTTAATGAAAATCAGATTTGTAACGACTTGAAAGTTAGCCGGACGCCGATAAGAGAAGCGCTGGTTCAGCTCGAAAATGAAGGCTACATTATGAGGCTTCAAAGAAGAGGATTCATCGTCAGGGAAATCAATCAAAAACAAATAAAAGAAATCTACAAAATACTCGGCTGCCTGGAAGGACTAGCAGCTCATGACGCCGTGGACAGACTTACAGAAAGCGATTTGGAATCGATGCTGAAATTGATCCAAAAAATGGATTCGGCCATCAAGGACAGGAATATGCATCAATATTTCGAAACCCAACGAAATTTTCATGGTAAATTCATTTCTGCAAGCACCAACGCCGAACTCGGTGAACTCATCGCCTCGCTAAAGAAGCGCTTTATGAAAAAAGCCTATTATCAGCACGAAAACGAAGACATCCTTTTCAAGACTCTACAGCGAAATAACGATCAACATAAGGAGATTCTCAAGTTATTCAGAGAGAAAGACAAGAAGGGCGTGGAACAGTATTTGAAGGAAGTTCATTGGATTTTTGACTCAGCTAACCTCATCATTTCTACCTTTAATGCGGCAAATAACGAATCCAAATAGAAATACGCACTGCGATTTTCTTCATCTTTTCCTGGTTTATTCAGGGTAGTCATTGTCACGACACAGCTCCGACCTCAACGACAAGCTCCTGGACCGGAGAAATTTCACCTTCTCTCCCTGACCTGCCTTTTATATCGATCAGGCCATCTGTACTCAAACACTATCTTGATTTTGACGAATTTTTTCGAAGCTCTCTTCAGCCTTCCGGATCAAAATCCCATCTGCAAAGAGCGAATCTAAAGAATTTGGATATGAAATTTTACCGGGTCTTTGAACCTGGTCAATCCTCTTCTGTTTGGATTGACCAGGCGAAGACCACTTAGCTATATTCCTGAATCTTGTCAGGAGTCAGGATTGAGATCAAAAACTAGAACCTGAATCTAGCTCCTAAGTAAATCCTCCGGGGACTCAGCACTCTGTTGATCTGCTGGTAATCCCATTGGGCATTGTTTCTGGATGGCTCAACGAACCAGCCAGCTTGATTGTCGGTCAGGTTGTAGACGTCCAAGAACAGCTCCAGGCTGGTACCCCTCCATCTCAACGGATAGCTGAGCTTGAGGTCGACATTGTACCATGACGGACCGTGTTCCTGACCGCTCTGGACCAGCTCCGTCCACTGGTTGTTCAGCGGCCAGTTCATATAGTCGTCCTTCTGCATATAGGATTCGGTGTAGACGATCCCGGATTGCCAGTAGAAAATGGCTCCGACATTCAGTCCGATCGGGCTCCTGTAGGTACCAAAGAGCTTTAAAATATGTGGAATTGTTCCCGGCAAAGGACCCCACATCCAGGGATTCCTGGGATCGATCTCCGGCATGTCACCATAATGCAGCGCTTCTTTATCACTGACGCTGTTGCCCTTTGCGTCCTTGAAAGAGTATTGGACAGTAATATTGGATCCGTTGGTGAACCTTTTGACCAACTCGAAATCCAAGCCATAAGTGTCCCTCTTGGCACCGACCAAGTTGCCGATGAAGTAAGTGGCCCCTTCAGGCGGTCCCGAAGCAGGGTATCCGAATTCTTCCCAGGAGAGGGCCAGATGCCCCCAAAGAGGATCTCCGACCATCGTTTCGCAATACAGAAAACAATCGACATCCTCAACGATCCGCCGGTCACCGCGGTAGTAGGCCTGCGCGGCTAAAGAGAATTGGTTGCCCAGGTCCTGCTCATACGTCAGGGACAGCTCCCGTGACAACTGGTCCTTGAGGCCCGCAGCAAACAAGAACCCTCGCTTTTCAACCGACCCCACCCTTTTGATGGTATACCAGTCGTTGGCCAGCCACAAATCCTGAACCCGCACCTGTCCTGAGATGTCGCCCGCATTATGGATTCGCCGGAAGTCCATCGGGTCGGTGTAGTGTCCATAAAACAAGGAGAGCTTCTGCTTACCACGCCCTCCGATGTCCCAGGACAGGCCGATCCTCGGCAGCAGCTCCGTCTTCATATGGAGGAGCTCGTCTCCATTGGAGTCCAGGTAGTTATGGTTTTCGAACCGAATCCCCGCGTTCAGGGTCCATTCCTTGCTGATCCGCCAATCGTCTATGATGTATCCCGTCCAGCGGCGGGCCCGGACCGTGTTTTTGCCTTCATGTTCCTCGAACCAGCGCATAAGATACACGCCGTTCGGACTCTGCGCGGTGAATGTCGCCGTCCCCAGTTCCTCCTCGGTCACGACACCGTCGTGATTGAGATCGTAGTATTCGGATGTGCTGTCCCATTGGGAGTTCAGTTTCGGGAGGATCAGGTTCCGGAAATCACTATAGGAATAGAGACCGATGTTTACAAGATCCATGAGACTCGATCCGGACAGATAAGGTGCGAGGGATGTAAGCTGCTCATTCCCGATAATATGGCTGTAGCTTCTGTCGGACTCGTTAATATAGGAAACCCCGGCTTTCAGCCGCATGTTTCCTAAGAAGTGTTCGTAGGACACGCTGTACTGATCTCTCGTGCTCTTGTTGTCGGAGACTGTCGGCGATGTTCCGAGTTGGGCTTCATAAGCATATGGCCTCGCACCAGGAAGGAACCTCAGGTCCTCGAATGCGCCGGCTTCGGGGAAGCGCGGCTCTCTCTTGTTAGCGACCTCATAATGGCCATAGTTGACGGTCAGAATGGAATTGACTCCGAAGATACGTTGATAATTCGCCGAGTAGGACGTATAGTGGTTTTTTGTGACACTTTGTCGACCAATGGGGCTGTTCACACTTCGGGATCCAAGGATATCGTACTGATCCCTGAAGAAGATGAAAGACAGCAAATCTCTCCCGGTCGGTTGGAACGTGAGCTTCCCGAATCCGTTGTACCGCTTTTCCGAAAAATCCGTTGTTTCCTGCGTGGGAGATGCGATTTCCGTGAGCTGGAACTCGCTGGAATTGTTCCGGTACTGTCCTGAGACAAAAAACCACAATTTATCCTTGAGGATCGGTCCTCCCAACGTCGCAGCCGTATCGTACTTGTCATCCTTGTAGGTCTGCAGGCGCGAGTCTTCAGCAGCCAGGCCATTGAACTTGCCCCAGAAGCTTTCTTTCTGGAGGTAGTAATTGAGCGAGCCTGAGAACCGGTTGCCACCGGACTTGGTGATGATGTTGGTAATAACCCCTTTGCCACCGCCATATTCGGCCGTGGCGCCCGATGTTATGACCTGCTCTTCCTGAATGACCTCGTCGTTGAAGGTCATCCCGGCCTGCTGGCTGCTCATGCCCGTGATATCCACGCCCTCGAGGCTATAGAGATTATCGGAGCCCCCAAGGGTCGCATTCCGGGCATTATAATTGATCCCTCCCTTGCCGACAGGGTCGTTTCCCGTATCACGTCCGCCGGAATTCGGGATCATATTGGCCCCTGAAACCAACTGAACATACCCAACAAAATCGCGTGCAACAGGAAGAGATTCCACCAAGTCACTTGTGACATGTTCGGAAATTGTCGTAGTTTTTGTATCGACAGCCGGATATTCAGCAACGACAGTGAGGCTTTCTTCTATAGGTGCTATAGTCAGTTCGACTCGGAGCAAGGTCTCTTCGTCCAGTTTAACCCTCACGCTCTTGGAAATGACTTCTTGAAATCCCTGCAATGTTGTTTTGACCTCATATACTGAAGGAATCAAGCTGATAAACACAACTTCGCCCTTTTCATTGGCGGTCAAAGACTTAATTCCCATCATGTCAGGGCTGGAAATTGAAACTGCAGCACCGGGAAGAATATTCCCTTCAGTATCCAAAACCTGAACCCGAAGAGTGCCTTTGACAGCGGAGAAAAGATTGGGAAAAATAAGAAGTATGGTGAGCGAAAAAATCAAAATGCCTTTGAATAACTCCTTTTTCATAAAACTTCCTCCTTTCAAAAATTTAAAAATAAAAAATTGAATATTTGGATTATTTGATACCTACGGAAATGGAAATTAATCTTTTGCATCCTATCGATTCGAGTGGATCATTACATTGATTAAAAGGTTCAAATTCGAAAAG
>JAFGNQ010000087.1 GCA_016926925.1 Candidatus Aminicenantota bacterium | reverse complement strand
TTCCTATAAAATGAATTATCGATGTCCGAACCTCCTAACAAAGACACAAAGGATAGAACGAAGGGGGAGAGTCTCGTTCTCATAGACGGCAATTCCCTTTTGTACCGTTCCTACTACGCCATACGGTTCCTGACTAATTCGAAGGGATTTCCCACCAATGCCATCTACGGTTTTATCGCCACCCTGAAAAAGCTCATCGATCAGGAGAAGCCTAAATATTTGGCTATCGTGTTCGACACCAAAGGTCCTACCATCCGCCATAAGCTCTACAAGGAATACAAAGCGCAACGCAAGCCTATGCCCGATGACCTCTCGGTTCAAATCCCTGTTTTGAAAAAAATCATCAAGGCTATGAACATTCCCTTGTACGAATTCGAAGACTTTGAGGCCGATGACGTCATCGGGTGCCTCGCAGCCCGCGCCCCCATCCATGGGCTACACTCGGTGATCGTGACCACCGATAAGGATCTTTTCCAGTTAGTCAACGATTCGACAACCGTCTACAATCCGAGCAAAGATATCTATCTCGACGAAAAGGGCGTGGAAGAGTTCTTCGGCGTCGCTCCCTCACAAGTGGTCGGCGTCCTCTCTCTGTGGGGGGATCCCAGCGACAACATTCCAGGGGTTCCAGGAATAGGGGAGAAGACGGCCAAGGCTCTGATCAAACAATTCGGCACTCTCGAGGCTCTCCTGGAGAATCTGGAGCGAATCGAAAAGGAACGCCTGCGAGAAAAAATCGCCGGGCATATCGACGATCTTCGGCTGAGCCGGGAACTGGCAACTTTAAAAACCGAACTAGACCTTGAATTCAACTTGAAGGAGCTCGTCCTTTCCCCTCCGAATGAGAAGGAACTTCTCGATTTGTTTCGAGAGCTGGATTTTTCCTCTCTCATATCGGATACCATGAAAACATCCATTAAACCGCAGAAAGAATACCACACCCTGCTGGACGAGGCACAACTGCACGACTTGATATCGGAAATCAGGAAAGCCAAATGCGTTGCCTTGGATACCGAAACGGACAGTCCATTTCCGACGCAAGCACGTTTGGTCGGGATGTCGTTTGCCGTTAATCCCCATCAGGCATATTACCTTCCTCTGACGCATGACTATCCCGGTGCTCCGAGACAAATCCCAAAAGACCGGGCTTTATCTCTGCTGGAAAGCATACTCGCGAATCCCGGCATCAAAAAAATCGGGCAGAACATAAAGTATGACGCCATCGTTCTCAAATCCGAAGGCATTGCTTTGCAGGGTCTGGACAAAGACACCATGGTTCTCTCCTACCTTCTCGAACCCAACTGGGGGAAACACAATCTCAACAAGCTTGCCTTGACATACCTGGGTGTCAAGACGATTTCCTACCATGATGTCGTGGGCAAAGGGAAGAACGAGCTCAAAATGAACAGCGTCGACATCGCAAAGGCCACGCCCTATGCCTGCCAGGACGCCGATTATGCGCTGCAGCTCGAGTCGGTTCTTTGGACCAAAATCCGGGAACAGGAATTGGACACCCTCTATATCTCGCTCGAACAACCCCTCATCGCAATCCTGGCGGATATGGAAGCCTGGGGAGTGAAAGTGGATTCCCGGGTGATGAAAAAATTGTCCCTGGAGCTCGAACACGATCTCAACTTTCTCAAAAAAAATATTTTTTCTCTCAGTGGAGAAGAATTCAATCTGAACAGTCCCCAGCAGCTGGCCTCCATCCTCTTTGACAAAATGGGCATCCAGCCGACCCGGAGGACAAAAAAGACAAAAAGCCATTCAACGGATATGGGAGTGCTCCAAGACTTAGCCAAGAACCATCCCATAGCCCAGTACACTCTTGAATACCGTCAGCTGACAAAGTTGAAATCAACGTATGCCGATGCCCTTCCCAAACTGATAAACCCTAAGACCGGACGGATACACACCTCATACAACCAAACCGTGGCTGCAACCGGCAGGCTGTCCAGCAGTGATCCGAACCTCCAAAACATCCCTGTCCGTGGGGAACTCGGAAAGAAATGCCGGCAGGCTTTTGTCCCGGAGTCGGGGTACCTCTTTCTTTCCGCCGATTATTCCCAGATAGAACTGCGTGTGCTCGCTCATCTGTCCGGAGATCCGGCACTGATAGAAACCTTTTTGAATGACAGAGATGTGCATCAGGACACGGCAGAGAGAGTCTTTAAAAATGCGACCACGCTTTTCCATGAAGAGCAGAGGCGCCGGGCGAAAATTATAAACTTCAGCCTCATCTACGGCACATCGGCCTTCTCTCTCGCCAAAGAGCTTGGAACCTCGACAGCCGAGGCACAAAAGTTCATCGACCTTTATTTCGAAAAATACCCAAAAGTCAAGGAATTTTTAGAGAAGTCGGTGCTTGATGCTCAAGAGACGGGGTACGCGAAAACACTTTTTGGCCGCACCCGGCATGTGCCGCAACTCCGGCATGAAAACAAAATCATCCGACAGGCCGGACGAAGGATCGCGCTCAATACACCGATTCAGGGGACCGCTGCGGACCTCATGAAAAAGGCTATGATCGACATACAGGCTGGAATCGAGTCTCGCAAGCTTGGATCGAAAATGATCCTCCAAGTCCACGATGAACTCGTATTTGAGGTCCCGCAGGAAGAGTGCAACAGGATCGAATCCCTGGTAAAAGAAAAGATGGAGAACGTCTTGGCCCTGGCGGTTCCGCTGAAGGTCCGCCTCGCTTGGGGAATCAATTGGGCGGAAGCAAAATGATGCGGTCGAAGAGAATCGCTAGAGCATTTTTTGATAGACGCGGAAGCGCTTGTAAACCTTGCCTCCCATCTTTTCCATCTCCGCTCTCACCTTGACGTTTTCCTCCAGCTCATGATGGGTATCTATGATATGCATCCCCGCTTCATGGGCAGACATGATCATCCTGACACCCATTAGAACGTCCAAGCCAAGTCCGCGGTATTGATCTTTGACAGCCCCGAGCAACAGATCCAACTGCTTGGTTCTCTTGGCTGCCCTCAAAATCTTGACAAATCCCAGGGGAAAGAGTTTCCCCTTGGCCTTTTGAATGCCCTCGGTCATATCAGGTATGCCGATGATAAAGGCAACGAGATCCTCTCCCTTTTTCACGCATTTGACAAAGCGCGGGTTGAGAACGGGGAGGTAGCGTCGGGCCAGTTCCTCCATCTCTTTCTCATCAAGAGGGGTATATCCGTAAATGTTGCTCTCGATGTAACATTCATTCATAAGATGAAGCACGGGTTTAATCAAAGGCTTGAGCTCCCTTTTCTTCACAAAATCCAACACCTCAAAGCTGCCCTTCCTTTTCACCCTTTCATAGATGCGTTTATAGAATTCCGGGATTTCTTTGGGAATCTCGAGCTTATAAACCAGATAATCCACATCTTTAGAATAACCCTGCTTCTCGACCAATGCGGTTATCCAATCAAAATTGCAGTAGGAGGCGATGGTGGCCCTGTTTTCAAAGCCTTCGACCATGAATCCTTCAGGATCTTGATCCGTAAATCCGTAGGGTCCGATGATCCGCTTCATACCCAGCTTGCGGGCCCAATCCTCGACGTAATCCAGGAGTGCACGGACAACCTCCTCATCCTCCCAAGTTTCCAGATAGCAGAACCGCGCCGTTTTTTCCTTCCGTATCTCGTTGTAACGATGATTGATGACTCCCATAATGCGGCCGACTTCTTGACCGTCCCGCAACGCGAGCGACAGAACGGAGTCGCAGTGGGTAAAGGATCTATTCTCCTTGGGATCGAAATACTTCCACTCATCGGCATAAATGGGCGGCACCCAAGTCTTGTGGTCTTTGTGGATCTTCTCGGGAAGAAAGATAAACTTTTTTAAGTCCCTTCGGCTTTTTACTTCTCTAATGTCGATTTTCATTATAATTTTTTCATAAGATCAAAATTAATTTGGTTTTCATTATACAATAAAAATTCCGTATTTGATATCGGAAAAAGGATGATTTGTACATTTCCGTTCCCAGTTTTTTTCTTGCTCCGGAATCGGAACGGCAGGCAACATTCGAAAAGATTTGCCCAAAGAAAAAATAGAGTGAAGAGATTGACATTTATTTATTATAATGACAAATTAAGTGTTTGGATACAAATCCCTGATGCAGACAAAAACCTTTCCACACGGCATTCATCCTCCGGAGCTCAAGAATACAACGGCCGAAAAATCCCTCGAGATCATGCCTCCCCCCGAGAAAGTTTACATCCCGCTCCATCAGCACTTCGGAAGCCCGGCAAACTGCCTGGTTAAAAAAGGGGAAGAAGTATTTCTGGGACAAAAAATCGGAGAGGGAACCGCCCTCTTTTCCGCTTCGGTCCATTCCAGTGTGTCCGGAAAGGTCCTCTCGGTGGACGGCTATATTCATCCATTGGGAAAGCCGATCCTTACAGTGACGATAGCCAATAATGGAGAGGACAGGGTTAGCCCTGATATTCAGGGTAATCAAGATCCGTTTTCACTTGCCCCTGTGGAAATCCGCAGAATCGTCAAGGAAGCCGGGATTGTAGGGCTTGGAGGCGCAGCTTTCCCGACAGCCGTTAAGCTCACCCCACCCAAAGACAAGCCCATTGACACGGTCATCATCAACGGCTGTGAATGCGAGCCGATGCTCACTGCAGACTACAGGCTTATGATGGAATACCCCGAAGATATCCTGAAAGGCGCTGAGCTGATCCGAAAAGCTACAGCAGCCTCGCGTATCCTTATCGGGATCGAAAATAACAAGAAAAAGGCTTTCGACCTAATCCGGAGCAAGACGAATGGATTCAACGTAGAAATCCCTTTGCTCAAAACAAAGTACCCCCAAGGAGCAGAGAAAAACCTGATCTATGCACTTCTTGGCCGTGAAGTGCCCAGGGGAGGTCTCCCCTTCGATGTCGGTGTCGTCGTCCAGAATGTAGGAACGGCAAAAGCAGTCTGGGACGCGGTCAGCACCGGTAAACCCCTTTACGAGAGAGTTCTCACGGTTACCGGAAAAGGAATAAAAAACCCGAAAAATGTGTTGGTCCGGATCGGAACCCGCTTCGAAGACGTCATTGCCTTTTGTGGAGGGCGGACAGAGAGCTCAGATATACTTGTAATGGGAGGGCCGATGATGGGACTCTCTCAGTGGACGCCTGAAATTCCCGTCATCAAGGGGACTTCGGGAATCCTCGCCTGGACAGCGCCTGCCCCCCCCTTCGAACACAACTGCATTCGCTGTTCCCGGTGTGTGGCACACTGCCCGATGCGGCTCGTGCCGACGCAATTGATGAAGTATGTCCGTTATGACCATAACCAGGAAGCGGAAAGTTGGGGGATCCTGGATTGTGTGGAATGCGGATGCTGCCAGTATGTCTGTCCTGCGAACATTCCTTTGGTTCATTGGATAAGGCTAGGGAAAAGCCGAGTGATCAGCTTGAAACGACAGAAAAAAGCCAGTGATAAATAAAGCCCCGCTTCTCCAATCATCGCCCCACTTCAAAGACACGGATTCTGTTCCTAAAATCATGTACGCCGTTGTCTTGAGTCTTCTCCCTGCGGTGGCCGCTTCCATCTATTTTTTCAGGTGGCGTGTGCTGGCGGTCTACGGGATCAGCCTGCTGGCCTGCCTTATAACGGAAGCCATCTTTCTCATGGCACGGAAAAAACCTATGTCTTCTCTTCTTGACGGATCGGTCATCATCACGGCTTTGCTCTTTGCCATGATCCTGCCGCCGAGCATTTCTCCGGAAATGGTCGTCATCGGAGGCATCGCTGCTGTGGGGCTGGGCAAACAGGTTTTCGGCGGTCTGGGATACAATATATTCAACCCCGCCCTGGTCGGCCGGGCATTCCTCCAAATCGCTTTTCCGGTGGCCATGACCACATGGACTCCTCCCGCCTCTCTTCATATCGATATAGCCACCTTTGCCACTCCGCTTGGAAACCTCAAATTTCAAGACGCTATAGCCCAGGGAATCCTGACTCCGATCAAAGATCTTTTTTGGGGAAACACAGGAGGATGTATCGGAGAAACCTCTGCTATCGCCCTCCTTCTCGGCGCCGTATTTCTTCTGTACAGGCGCGTCATCGATTGGCGTATCCCAGGTGGGATTATTTTTTCCTTGGCGATTTTTACAGGGATATTCTGGGGAGTCAATCCGCAAAGCTATGCCTCTCCTCTTTTTCATATTCTAGCCGGCGGCCTCGTTATCGGCGCCTTTTACATGGCCACCGATATGGTTTCGTCTCCCATCACGCCGCTGGGCACATGGATCTATGCTATCGGTATCGGTATTCTGGTCGGGTTGATCCGTCTGTTTGGAGGCTATCCGGAGGGCGTGATGTTCGCCATCCTCTTCATGAATACTTTCGTCCCTCTTTTGAACCGCTACACGCGGCCTCGTATTCTGGGAGAGAGGAGGCGGGGATGACACTCTCCACCAGGATGATTTCCGTCCTCACCGCCATCGGATTGCTTTCAGGGGGATTTTTGGCCGGTGTTGGAATCTTGACCAAGGAACGGATTGCCCTCAACAAGCAGCGGGAGATCGAGGCGGCCATCCTCGAAGTCGTACCGGGGACGGCCAGCAGCACTATCGACCATAAAGAAGAAAACATGACGGTCTATGCCGGCAAGAACACAGAGGGCGAGCTTATCGGCTACAGCATCTACGTCTCCGGCACAGGTTTTCAAGATATCATAACGCTCATGTTCGGTACCGACCCTTCGATGAGCAAAATATCCCGCCTGACCGTTCTGGAACAAAAAGAAACGCCCGGACTCGGGGCAAAAATCGCAGACTGGGACAGCTTTCTTCAGTATTGGGTGGACAGGGACGCCAGCCAATCTCTTTCTCTACAAAAGCCCGCCGCAGCTTCTCTTGCAGAACTCGATCCTTCAGAAGTCAACACCATCACCGGAGCCACCATTTCATCGGAGAAAGTCATGGAAATGGTGAACGGGGCTCTTGAAAAACTGAAAGCGTTCAGGTCAAAGACCACAGCGAATGAAAAGAAGTGACATGGCGGCAAAAAGTATAGGACAGGAATATTTAAAGGGACTTTGGGAAGAAAACCCCGTGTTCCGCCAATTGCTCGGGATGTGCCCCACCCTGGCTGTGACCAATGCCGTCATCAACGGCATCGCTATGGGCCTGGCAACAGGTTTCGTTCTCATTTTCAGCTCTCTGGTCGTTGCCGCAATAAAAAAACTCATCCCCAGCCAGGTAAGGATGGCTTCGTATATCGTCATCATCGCCTCCTTCGTTACAATTGCAGACCGAGTCCTGGCGGCCTTTTTCCCGCCGATCTCCAAGGCCCTGGGGCCTTACGTTCCCTTAATCGTCGTCAACTGTATCATCCTGGGCCGACAAGAGGCTTTTTCCTCCCGAAATTCCGTCGGGCGTTCTTTAATGGACGCCCTGGGCATGAGCTCCGGATTCATCCTGGCTCTGCTTATTCTCAGTTCCATCCGGGAGATCCTCGGAGCCGGGACCTATCTCGGTTTCCAGGTTATGGGCTCTTGGTTCAAACCCTGGATCATCATGCTTCTTCCCGCAGGAGCCTTCATTTCTTTGGGAATTCTTTTGGGACTTGCTCTTTTGATAGAAAGCAAGACAAAAAAGAGGAGTGCTTAGTGGATCTGGTGATCATCCTCGTGACAGCCATCTTGGTCAAAAACTATGTCCTCTACTACTTCCTCGGCATCTGTCCCTTTCTCGGAGTGAGCAAAAGGCTGGACTCTGCAGTCTCCATGGGCTTGGCCGTGACCTTTGTCATGACAATCACGGCCGTTGTAACCTGGATGATCAACCATTGGATCCTCATCCCATTCGGATTGGACTATCTCCAAATCGTTTCCTTTATTCTCGTCATCGCTTCTCTGGTTCAGCTTGTGGAAATGTTCATACGCAAAGTCAGTCCTCCTCTATACCAGGCGTTGGGAATTTACCTTCCGCTGATCACGACCAACTGCGCCATCATGGG
>JAFGNQ010000485.1 GCA_016926925.1 Candidatus Aminicenantota bacterium | reverse complement strand
TGTCTCTCATGAGCCTCGAAGAAGCCGTTAAAAAGGCCACTTCGGTTCCGGCGCAGAGGTTCGGGATCAGAGACCGGGGACTTTTGAAAAAAGGCGCTTTCGCCGATATCGTCCTCTTCAATTTCAAAACCATAAATGCGAAAGCCAACTTTTTAAACGCAACACTTCCTCCCGAAGGAGTCGAATGCGTTCTGGTCAATGGTCAAATCGTCTTTCAAGATAACGCCCATACCGGCGCCAAACCAGGCAAGGTATTGAGAAAAAATTGATCTCATTTCCATGTCGTATTGGATCAGATCATACTCAATAAAAAAGAATAGAGAGGGCTTCATGAGAAAATGGAAATTATCGACGGTTTTGTTTCTAGTTATACTGCTTGCAGCCTCCGGGTGCGGCCATTCGCACAAGGAGACAACCAAGGATCCCAGGTTTGCGGAAGTGGACAAACTTTTTGCCGATTGGGACAAACCCGAAACACCCGGCTGTGTCGTGGGCGTGATCGAAAACGGGAAACTCCTCTATACGAAAGGCTATGGCCTGGCCAACCTCGATTATGACATTCCCATGACACCCCGGTCGGTTGTCTACATCGCCTCCACGTCCAAGCAGTTTACGGCTGCCTGCGTTGCCCTGCTGATTCAGAAAGGAGAACTTTCATATGAAGATGACATACGGAAATATTTTCCGGAGATCGCAGATTATGGGATTCCTATAAAAGTCAAAAACTTAATCCATCATACGAGCGGTATCAGCGATTATCTCGGACTCATGGAACTAGCCGGACTGAGCTTCGAAGACTATTTCAACAACGATACTGCTCTGGAGTGGATCTTCAGGCAAAAAGCCCTCAATTTCGAACCTGGTGAAAAATTCATTTACAGCAATTCAGGCTACGTTTTGATGGCAGAGCTTGTGAAGAGGGTGAGCGGAAAGACACTCCGTCAATTTGCCGAGGTCAATATTTTCGGGCCTCTGGGAATGACGGATTCTCATTTTAATGATGACAGGTCCGAGGTCGTAAAAAACAGAGTCATCAGCTATCGCCTCATAGATGAGGAAGAAAAGAAAGAAACAGAAAAAGAAATAGAAAAAAGCGAAGCCGAGAAAGGGAAAAAAGAAGCCAAAGGTTACAAACAATTCCTGAAAAATTTCGATGCGGTCGGCGACGGGGATCTTTTGACGACCGTGGAAGACCTCCACAAATGGGATCAGAACTTTTATCAACAAAAAGTCGGCGGCCCCGAATTCACCGATCTGATGCTGACCCGGGGCAAACTCAATGACGGCCAGGAGCTCGACTATGCATTCGGGCTTTTCCACGGCGAATACAAAGGCCTTAAAACAGTCAGTCACGGCGGCGGTATGTTGGGATTCAGGACGGAAATGCTGCGGTTTCCCGAACAACGGTTTACGGTCATCTGTTTGAGCAACTTAGCGAACTTCGATCCTATTGATCGGTGCAAGAAAGTGGCCGATATTTTCCTAGCCGGTCTGTTTAAAGAGGAAATGAAGCCAGAGCCCAAAGAAGCGAAAAAAGAGGCATCGACAGTAATGGTAGACCCGGCAATTCTCGATTCCTATGTAGGGAAATACAAGATGGACATCGGGCCGGTCATCATCGTTACTCGAGAATTTGACCGTCTGTTCATCGAGCCTTCAGGGCAGCCGAAAATGAAACTCAAATCTCTGTCGGACACAGATTTCGTCAACGAAAAAAGTGGGGCAGAGATGTCTTTTCACAAGGATAAGGACAGCGGAAACATCCGAATCGATGTCCGGATCGGAGGAATGAACCTGACTGCGGAAAAAATCACGATCACACCCCCGGATCTCGAGCAATTGCGCGAATATGTGGGCGAATACTACAACGATGAGCTGGACACAACGTATGCCCTGATGCTCGTCGATGGAAAAATGATGGTTCGTGTGAGAAAGAATCCTCCCCTTCAACTGGAAATGACGGATGCAGATGCGTTCGCTTCGTCTCGGTTCAAACTCATCTTCGACCGGAATGCGGAGAACCGAATAGCCGGGTTCACACTGGATGCCGGAAGAGTTCAGAACCTGAAATTCGCGCTCAAATAGAGAGAGATCGGTTTATTTAAATTTATGAACCTTACCGCCGACAAGAACGAGTTCGGGTTTTCCCAGCGCCTCGAAGGATTCCAGAGGATTCCCTTCGAGGATTTGAAGATCTGCCAGCTTCCCCGCTTCGACAGTGCCCAGATCTTTCTCTCTATCAAGTATCGTTGCCCCATTTTTAGTGGCACAGACGATCGTATCCATAGGAGAAACACCGAGCTCTACGAAATATTTCATCTCTGTGAAGTAAATTCCAGGCAGCTTTTTCATAAACGGGCCGACGGAATCCGTGCCGATCCCCATCAGGATTTTACGTTCTCTTGCCTGTTTGAAGAGCGTCTCATGCATTCCTATTGTCCAATTGCGATCTTCGACCAATTCCTTCGGAAGCATCTTGGCTTTGTAGAGTTCCCGGTAGACGGACATGGTCGGTACGTTGTAAACCCCTTTCTTGGCCATCAAGTCCAGCACTTCCACGTCCATCTCATTGAGATGCTCGATACAATCCACACCACCCATGACCGCCACTTTGGTCATTGTCGTCGGCGTCGTATCGGACTGACCTCCTCCATGGGCAGTTATAGGGAGTCCCAATGTTTTGGCCTCATCGACAGCGGCTTGAACCTCTTCCAGGGTGAAGGTGGGAGAAATCTTGATATGGCGAAAGCCGGCCTTGAACATTTCCCTGACCGCTTTCCGGAATTCCCACGGTCCGTCAACGGCAAGGGCTCCGCTTATTCCGTCTCCATGACCTCCGGTAACGGTCAACAGGTAGCCGCAAGGATAGAGGCGAATCGAATCGACATAGCCTTGTTGGGCAGCCGCCATGAGGGCTTTCAACGGTTCGATAGGAGAGCCCACATCCCTTACCGCCGTGACACCGCTTTTCAGGTAGTCATTCATGATTTTAAGGGCCCTAATGGTGGCGAGACAGTCGTTATCCGTAAAATATTCCATGGTACCAAATGGGTAGCCCAGGTGGATGTGACAGTCAATGAAACCGGGCAAAATCCATTTACCCGAAACATCGATTTTTATGGCATCCTCCGGAACTTTGACCTCTCCGGAAGAGCCGACAGCTTCGATTCTCTCACCCTTAATGAGCACAGTGACATTGCTGACAGGTTGGGCTCCTGTTCCATCAATCAGGGTGCCCCCCACAAGCACAACAACTTTCTCTTTTTTTCCCGCCTGCAAAAAAGAAAGACATAACAAAACCGTCACACAAACCAACAACGATACCAGCCAAATTTTTCGTCTCATAGTACCTCCTTGGACGCATTCCCCGAAAGAATACGGTTTTCTAACTAAAAATGCAATTCACAATCGAGAATAACTCTGCAATCTTATCTTCCAAATGCCTTATAAGCTTCAATGCTTTGTCCCTACGAAAGCAGGTGTGCATTTCGCAGCTGGGATAAGGCATTCCTTATTCGTGCAGCAGTTCAATTATTTGAATGGGCATCCAATTATTTGGACATATCCCTAATCCCTGAAATACCGAATCTTCTAAGATGCTTTAATTACACAAGTTAAAAAAGAGAATATTTGGCATATATATTGCATAATATATAGACTATATTTCTTCTTTAC
>JAFGNQ010000086.1 GCA_016926925.1 Candidatus Aminicenantota bacterium | reverse complement strand
CGCGCTCTAAGCCTGCATTTTAACTCTGCTGTCAGAGATCGCACTCTCGCTTCAATACGGGCAGGCCCTATTGTCTCATGAAATCGGACGGCCGCGGCCATGGCTGCGATTTTCGAATCGTCTCTCTGCCCGAGTGTCTCAAATTTCCTGGCACCTTTGTCCAGGACATCCGGATAGCCGACACCTACGATCGTAGGCCATAGATTCGCGATAAGCTCCTTTCTTACATAAAGGACCCCCACTTCTTTAGGCCCAACAAACCATTTATGGGCGCTTCCCGTGTAAAAATCACACTGCAAATCATGCAAATCGATTTTATAGAGCCCAAAAGTTTGCGCCCCATCCACATGGACCAGGATATTGCGTTCATGTGCCGTCCGGCAAATCTCCCTAACAGGTAAGGCGATCCCGGATAGGTTGGATACATGAGAAAAACATAAGAGCCGCGTTCGCGGCGTGATGGCATCAACGAAAGACTGAATCAACTCCTCGCTTTTTGAGAAAATGGCCGGCATTCGAACACGTTTAACTGTGAATCCATACCTTTCCGCCCGGACATTCCAAGCTTCATTCGCAGTAGGATGATTCTCATCCCAAATCACCACCTCGTCACCTCGTTTGAATGTCAGCCCGTTAATGACCATGTTATTGCTCTCACTTGTATTACGTGTGATGGCGATCTCTTCCGGACTTGCCCCCAAATAACGAGCAAGTGCGTTTCTAGATTCTTCCTGCAAGTCGTAAAATTTATTCCGGTTGTTGTAGGAAACATCAATGTCCACATCGCGGGTAAGTTCAAACATCCGATGTTGTACGGAATATGGTGAAGGACAGAGATTTGCGGCATTCATCATGATCAGGCCTTCTCTGATCATAAACTGATTTTTTACGAGTTTCCAAAAACTCTCTTCCCCCGCCTCAATCCCTTCGAGTTTTACCGCTGTATTCTTCAAACAGCTGAAAGATGGTATGATTCCACTAAGCTTAAAAGACGGCCATACAGCAGCTGCTGCCACACCAAATAATCCTTGAACGAAACGCCTTCTCGGCAGGCATTGGATGTCCTCGGGAAAGTTTTGAATAGTGACCTTTGGATTGACATTTTTTTGCATGAAGCCTCCCCTGCGAACACCGACAAACAAGATCTGCCGATCGTTCCGGAAAGGTTGTGCCGGCATCCGCTCTTGACTAACCTGGCTAATTCAGACACAAAGTGAGCAAACCCTTTTTACCAGAAAAATACCCTGGTTTTAAAGAAAAATATTAGGCTGAACGCAGTTTATCCCTCACTGCTGATGATCTGAAATAGTCCAGAATTCATGGAAAGAAGCCTGCGTGGCTTTCATTGAAAGTTGTTTTAGTCGGCTAAAGAAACGTTTTGAGCAAAACATCTCGGCAGGCTGAACCGCCGCGATGTTCGAAATGCTCTCCCGATTTACAGAAAGTTTCTGTTTAAGATATACTTATGGAAAAATGACATCAAGAGACCGGATTTTGGCGGCTTTTAATCACGAGAAGACTGATAGAATCCCAGTTGACTTTTCCGGACACAGGTCTTCGGGAATTGCTGCTCTCGCCTACAACCGACTTCGGCGATATTTGAGATTGGATCCCGTGACGCCGCGTGTTTATGATATTGTTCAACAGCTGGCCATAGTGGATGACGACATCCTAGAAGTATTTGATGTCGATACGATAGAGTTGGGGCGGGGTTTTTTACACGATGACAAGGATTGGAAGGATTGGATTCTTCCTGACGGCACTCCCTGTCTGATACCCAATTACATCTCTGTTAGGAAGCTTGGAGAGGATTGGGTGATATTTTCCGATGAGGGGCAGGAGCTGGGGAGGCAAAAAAAAGGTTGCCTCTATTTTGAACAAAGTTTTTTTCCTATGTCAGGAAGTACAATTATCGACGATGACTTTTCAAATTTGGAACACATTTTGCCCCGAACTCTATGGACAGCAGCCGTTCACCCCGGTGCGCACATTGATCTGGATGAAGCCGGACTTAAAGAGTTGGCCTCAGGAGCGCAGGCTTTACGAAGTGCCTCAGACCGGGCGATCATCGGAATATTCGGCGGCAACATGTTCGAAGTCCCTCAGATGCTCTACGGTATGGAAAATTATCTGATGTTTCTCAAGATTTTTCCGGAAGCGGTTTTCCGGTTATCGGAAAAGCTTTGTGGCATTTACCTCAAACAATTGGAATTGTGGTTGCACGCTGTAGGCCCTCATATCGACATCATCCTTTTCGGAGACGACCTCGGCGGACAGTCAGGCCCTCTTATCTCCCCAGAAATGTACAGGAGGTTTTTTAAGCCCTTTCACGCCCTGCTCTGGCGGCGAGCCAAACAGCTGGCCGACGTCAAAGTCATGCTGCACAGCTGTGGAAGCATTCGCGAGCTGCTTCCCGATTTGATCGAGGCCGGATTGGATGCCATAAATCCCGTACAGATCAGCGCCAGAGGTATGGATGCGGAGGAATTGAAGAAGGAATACGGACGGAATATCGTTTTCTGGGGAGGCGCTTGTGATACTCAAGTTATTCTCCCGAAGGCATCTCCGGAATCGATAAAAAAACACGTAACCGAACAAATAAGCTTCTTGCATAAGGACGGAGGCTTTGTCTTCCAGCAAGTTCACAACATCCTGGCAGATGTACCACCGGAAAACATCGTAGCCATGTTTAACTCCTTCCTTAATTCCGGTGTGTCGAACAGGTCATGACTGTTATTGACATCCTCATCATTGCCCTTTACTTCATCGTCGTGATTGTTTTGGGTTTCTTCTATAAAAAAAAAGCATCAAAAAACCTTGAATCCTATTTTCTGGCCGGACGAAAACTGCACTGGCTGACATTGGCCATGTCAGGATCGGTCTCCAACTTTGACATAACCGGAACCATGTGGATCGTATCGATTCTCTTTGTCCTAGGTATGAAATCGATGTGGCACCACTGGATGTGGGGCTTTTTGATGGGGGCTTTTTTTATGGCCTACATGGGGAAATGGGTACGCCGGTCTCGAGTCATGACTGCAGCCGAATGGATGCAAACACGATTCGGAACTGACAGGCCTGGTCGATTGTCACGCACAGCTTATGCTGTCATGGCCATACTGACTCAAGCCAGTTTTTTGGGTTATGCATTTCAAGGTATAGGAAAATTCGCATCGGTTTATATTCCGCTTGAGGCTCTAGCCCCGAGTGTCAATTCCCCCTGGTTGAAAGCTCTTTTAACCCAGCACGAGCCTCAGTTTCTTGCTGTCATCATCATTTCTTTGACGACACTGTATGTTCTCTTGGGAGGCCTTTACAGCGTGGTCGTCACCGACGTTCTCCAGACCGTAGTCTTGACCTTGAGCAGCATTCTTATCGTGGGGATTGCCTGGTCGAAATTGACAACCGAATCCCTTTCGCGAATCCCTCAAGGATTTTATTCTTTGAGCGTTCCCTGGCGCATTTCAGAGTTGGCCGGCACTGAGAACGCCGCCTTCGAATGTTTCGGAGCATTGGTGATTGTATGGGTTATGAAAGGACTTTTGATGAATGCGGGCGGTCCGGCACAGATGTATGATTTTCAGCGTTTTCTTGCTGCAAGAGACGACCGTGATGCAGCCAAAATCGGAGCTGCATGGAGCGCGTTCCTCATCGTCCGCTGGGCACTGGTTATGGGCATCGTGATGTTGGCCATAACCGGAGCGTTGGGAGTCATTGATTCCGAGCGTATCATGCCGATCGTGCTCCGTGATTTTCTTCCGGCCGGTTTGAGAGGGTTTGTGGTCGCCGGCTTGTTAGCCGCATTTATGTCGACTTTCAGCTCCACGGTAAACAGCGGCGCATCATTCATCGTCCGGGATATCTGGCAACCGTATTTCCGGCCACAAGCAGGAGACAGACAGGCCGTCCGTTTCAGCTATACCGCCACCGTTCTCCTTGTGCTGATGGGATTAGGGTTCGG
>JAFGNQ010000085.1 GCA_016926925.1 Candidatus Aminicenantota bacterium | reverse complement strand
TTTCTTTAGTAATTGATTGAGCTTATAACCGGTTAGCTGCCGGGAGATCTTAAACTTCTCTGATATTTGAGATAAATTCTGTCTCGCATCATTCTCCAATTCCGCCAGCAGTTCTAAATACGCTTTTTTGATATCTGAATTACCCATTTGAACCTAGGTCAATTTTACTTTTTTCATAAAATTTTGTCCATTGAGTTTGGGGAAATTTAGAAACTAAAGAGAATTTCTTATTCAAATTATTCTATGAATAAATCGGCATAGCATTCAATGAGGAACAAATTTTCGAAAGATACGGAATGCTCACAGCTGTTTCAGGTTTTTTCCCAAAGATTCTATAGTTTCCGAAATGAATCAGAAATATGACATAAGAAGATTTTCTACCGGGTATTCCCGCAATGAACGAATAATCATAACTTCGATTCATTTAATCGCGTAGGAACAATATCCTATTTCCGGAATAAGTACTTTTTTCCCATTCACAAGCCGCCGTCTTTTTTTTACTTTCATTGCAAAAGCCGGAAGATAGCATGCAATCCAGAAACCGAAATATGAGGATGCTGCAAGACACGAACAAAATTATTTTTGTAAAAAATTCAGATGAAAATCCCGCAATATCTTTTTTAGGAGGTCAAAGAATGAAGTTTAAAAAACTATTTACAAATGTAATTCCAGTTTTCTTGTTTCTTGGACTCATTTCGTTCACTCTGGCTCAAACAACGGGAACAACAGGGACGATCAGAGGGACTGTTAAGGACGACCAGGGAATCGCGCTTCCTGGCGTCGAAATCACCGTATCCGGCCCCACCCTTCAGGGAATTCGGTCAACAACAGCACGTGAAAATGGATCGTTTCAGTTGGTCGGTATTCCACCCGGAACTTACCAAGTGGAAGCAAAACTTCAAGGATTTACGACCATCACACAAACCAATGTTAAAGTGTATCTGGATTCCACAACATCTATCGATTTCACCATGCCTCCCAGCACAATCGAACAAACTGTTACTGTAGTCGCTTCAGCCCCGGTTATTGACACAACGAAAACGGAAGTGGGAGCGGATTTCGATTCGGATATTCTGGAAAATATGCCAACCGGAAGATCATTCCAGGATGTTATCTACATGTCACCCGGAGCTGTAAATGCTGGGGTGGATGGCAATGCTTCTATTATGGGAGCTTCCGCAGCGGAAAACAGATACATAATCGATGGTGTCGATACTACGGATCCTATTTATGGTATTGCAGGCACCAACATTCCGTACAACTTCATTGAAGAAATCGAAGTGAAATCAGGCGGGTATCAAGCTGAATATGGAGGAGCTCTGGGCGGCGTCGTCAATGTTCTGGTCAAATCTGGAGGAAATGAATTCCATGGATCCGTATTTGGCTACTTCAATAACGACTCTCTAAGCGGAGAAACTCCGGCAGTATCCAGAACCGGAAAAACCAGAGGATACGATAAATATGATATAGGACTCGATATAGGGGGCTATTTCATCAAAGATAAAATATGGTTCTATTCGGCTTTCAATCCCTTCTGGACATCAGACTACTTGACAACGAGTGCAGGTAGTCCCGGATCAGGAATAGCGGGTATCGATGTGACAGAGAAAACTTCTCGCCCCTATTTTGCCGGAAAATTCAGCGTCCAAATTAACCCGGACCATAAACTGGTATTGAGCGCTTTCGGTGATTTCTCTTCATTTAAAAATCAAAATGAATATCTAAACGTCAAGGCCCCCATTAGGCATGATGCCGACATCAAAGGATACGATGTTTCACTATCATACGATTGGGTTATCAACAAAGACATGTACTTCACCCTGGTAGGAGCGCTTCACCGTCAGAAAAACACAGTGACTCCTGCAAATGACATTCCCCTGTATGAGGACGGAACATCCAATAACATATTTTCTCAGGGCTATTCAGGACTCGTCTACTGGGGTGGATCGATAAACCGGAATGGAGATAAGAGGCACAGGAGTTCACTCAAATCGACTTTAAGCTGGTTTTTAAGCAACCACCAGATAAAACTGGGAGCCGAATATCGGCACAATTATGCCTATCAGTACATTTGGAACTGCGGACCGGGTTCAGATCCCCAACTCGAAGCTGCGGGCTTTACGGCAGAACAACCCGGAGCCTTCTGGAGATTGAGAGATGGATATTATTACAATCTCCAACTCAAACAAGATACCGAAGGTGTATCCGACGAATTCGCCATTTATATACAAGACACGTGGGATATAACGTCCTGGTTTAGCCTCATGTTAGGAGTCAGGGCGGAATACTACGAACTGCAAGCACTGGAGAGGCCGCCCAATCCCCAAATCCCGACATCCGGAATCCAAAACAAGGTCAAATTCGATTTATTCGACCAATTGGCTCCCAGAGTCGGATTCTCCATGGATCCCCTTCAAAACGGAAAGAGCAAAATCTTTGGCCATTACGGCAAATATTACGAATCCATCCCCCTGAATATCGGTATCGCTCTATTCGGTTACAATAGCTACCAGATTTTCTTTTATACCTACCCAACAGATTCTAACGGTAATCCTACTCTGCCGAATTGGGATAATCCTGGAGACCTATTCGCGACTTTTTTCACCGGAGGACAAATCATCGTTCAGCCCAACTCATACAAGGGTTGGGATCGCCTTCACAGCCAGTACACTCAAGAATTTATTCTCGGAGCTGAATATGAAATAGTGCCGGATATGTCGGTCGGAATAAAGGGAATCTACCGCTCCCTGGAAGCTGTGATCGAAGATTTTTCCTTTGACGGTGGAGTGACATATATTCTTTCAAATCCCGAAGGGTATGCAGGCGTGAACGAATTGACGGGAGAACCGTTGAACTTTCCCAAACCCGAACGAAAATACACAGCTCTCGAAATCAGCTTGAAAAAGAAATTGTCGAACAACTATCAATTCTATCTGTCCTACATCCTTTCCAGAAACGAAGGAAACCACGGAGGCTTGTTCAGACAAGATAACGGCCAGTTGTCTCCGAATGCCACCAGTGCCTGGGACTTACCGAGCCTTCTCTTCGATCCTGTAACAGGAGAACAAGTGGCCTATGGATTGCTCAACAATGACCGCACGCATCAACTTAAGTTTTATGGTTCTTACCATGTGCCCTCCGGCTTTTTTAAAGGGCTGTCTATAGGACTCTATAGCGCCTTCCTATCCGGAACCCCTATCAGCAAGTTAGGAGAGCACCCAACGTATGGACCTTCTGAGCGTTTCGTGTTTAAAAGGGGAAGCGCGGGCAGAACCGGGGCCTTGTGGTGGGTCGATTTGCATCTGGAATATCCTTTTGTGATCTCCAAATTCAAGATTTCGGCAATCCTTGATTCCTTCAATGTCTTTAATTCCTTCAATAAGAACTGGGCTATGAGCACGACTCTGGTTGATGAAGATTGGAGTTGGGGCGTATACTTCGATGATCCCGATCCGCAGCGGCAGACGAATCCGAATTGGGGAAATCCACTGGCTTATCAAGATCCCTGGTCTTTTCGCTTCGGACTGAAATTGAGCTGGTAAAAAATATCCTGCAAAAAAAGGACGAATTTGAAGGAAAGATACTCCATATCCTTCCTTCAACCATCAAAAAAAATATTTAGATTCACTATTCTGGCGGTTGTTAGCCTGATTTCGTTTTGTATTCTTTTCTCTTTTGATATTTTTGGGGCCATCGCTCCCACTCTTGTGGCTCAACTTGGGGTGTCCAGAGGAACGATAGGAACGTTTTACACGGCATATGCTGTAGCTGCTATCCTGTCTGTCTTATTAGCCGGACTGGCATCCGACCGATTGGGGTATGTCAAAGCAGGCCTGATTTTCCTCAGTCTGGCTATTTTGGGGGCAGGTTTGATCTCTGTTTTTGCCACTATCGATCTTCTTCTATTGGGACGCTTCGTTTTCGGCTTAGGTGCAGAGTCGATTTTAGTAGTGAATATGGCCATCATATCAAAATGGTTTAAAGGCAAAGAAATGGCGATGGCTATGGGCATATATGTCTCTTTCGGACGAATAGGCACGATTTTTAGTTTCAACACAGGTGAACTGATTGCCGATCATTTTGGAGACTATCGATATGTATTCATCATTGCTTTCTCTTTGAGCTTGCTTGCGCTTTTATTTCTACTGCTCTACATCTTTCTGGAGAAGCAAGCTGAGAAGACGCTTGGTCCTTACGAAAGGTCCCCAGACAACAAAATTACTATAAAAAAAATAACGAAATTCCCCTATTCGTTCTGGCTTATAGCCCTGCTGTGTATGTTATTCTACTCAGCCGTCTTTCCATTTACGGCATTATCCACTGATTTTTTTGTCGATAAATGGAACATTGCACGGGTTGCACAAGCGACGGGAAGCTTCTTTCATAAAGTTTTCAACAACTTTGGGCATATATTCAGCACAGCCGGAGGGATCACATCGATCATTACCTGCAGCTCTCTCATCTTTGCGCCCCTTGCGGGATTTTTTGTCGACAAAAGCGGAAAACGCGCGACATTTATGATTGTCGGGCCGGTTTTGATGATCACGAGCTTTCTTCTTTTGGGATTTACAGCTGTCTATCCTGTTTTGCCGATGATATTGCTTGGTTCGGCCTTCGTAATTTTGCCGGCCGCTCTTTGGCCGTCGATTCCCAGAGTCATTGATGAAAAATATACCGGCTCGGCCTATGGCCTGACTTTTGCCATTCAAAATATCGGAGTCGGATTGTTCCCTCTTTTAAACGGTTGGCTGCGCGATCGCACTCAAACTTATCAAGCCAGCATGATTATGTTCGCATTTCTAGGACTGGCAAGTCTCATGCTCGCTTTGATGTTGAAACAGTTCGATCGAAAGCACGGGCAAATTTTGGAAAGACCATAAGCATAAGCCTATATACATTCCGAGTATCGAGGAGGTCAAATGGATGATAACAAAAGAAACTTTAATCGAAGTATATGGATCGATCCTAAAAAAACTCCTGTTTCGAACGATTTGCGGCGTGTCCCTGTATTCCCCGAACCAAAAGGACCGGAAGGCACAATCGTTCTCCGGGACGGGAGGATCTTCGATGGTAGTGGTACACCCGCTAGAAGAGGCACACTCGTTATTGAGAGGAATAAAATAAAGGACATATTACCGCCGAATACAGGCCAATATCCAAAAAGCGCTCTTGTTATCAACGCAGCCGATAAAACCATCATGCCTGGACTTATTGAAATGCATACCCATCTCTGTACGTTTGAGCCGGGAGTGCCCGAAAGGCTATATTGGAATCAAGCCGACGCCGTGTTGAGAGGAGTGGAAAGATTGAGGTATTGGATCGAATGCGGCATCACCAGTGTCAGAGATAATTGCTCAGCAGGAGATGCTCCCTTTCGCCTCAAGGAGTGGGTCGCCCGAAACAGGATAGCTGGCCCAAGAATTTTTCCAGTCGGTCAGGGAATAACGGCAACCGGGGGCCATGGAGCCGAAGGCTATGAAGAAGATGAACTTATAAACAGCGAAATATGCATTGCTGACGGTCCGGAAGGATGGAGAAAAGCGGTAAGGAAGCAGTTCAACAGAGGTGCTGATTGGATAAAAACACTGAGTCATTTCAGCAGTTCTGAAATAGCAGCTGCTGTTGACGAAGCACACGATCTCGGGCTAAGAGTGACTGCAGATGCCGAAACTTTTTATATCCACAGAGCGGTAGAGGCGGGAGTGGATTGTGTGGAGCATCCTCTTCCGAGAACGGATGAGACGATTAAGTTGATGGCTGAGAAAAAAACTTATGCAATCCCCACATTGATTCCGTATATATACATTTTTAACATAGCAGGAAACTACTCTGGAACTCCATCGCGCAGGTTCACTTTTAACATGGAGGATAACTTGGAAATGTTGAGCCGGATGAAATCCGCTGGAGTCAAAATGGGAATAGGAACGGATTTAACATTCGATTGGTTTCGTCACCTGCCGGATGCTTATATCACGGAAATGAAACAATTCCTAAAAGTCGGTTTTTCTGTGCCAGAAGTCCTTTCTATCGCCACAAAAACGAATGCGGAAATTTTGGGCATGGATGATAAGCTGGGAACTTTGGGAGCGGGCAAGCTCGCAGATGTCATCGTCATCGAAGGGAAACCCGATAAAAATATCGATGACATTGCAAAAATTGACTTGGTAATCAGGGACGGACATATAGTGGTCAAGGAAGGAAGGATATTCACACCCCGGCATACCCCCAGAAAAGGCACTCCGAAAGGATGGATAGATTAACCTTCATGAATTTGTAATAATAGCTCAGCAATCGAAATGATTATGGAGGTGAGTGCAATGATGAAGCGGACCGTTCTGATCACAGTTTCATTACTTGCCTGGGGATATTTTGTGCCGAATTCGGCGCAGTGCCAAATTAAAGGAAAAGAACTCTATGATTTAATGGGGGAAAGAGATTTATTGAAAACACGGGGAATCACGAAAGTACATTGGCTGCCCCAGGGAATGGGTTATGTGCAATGTGAAAGAGACTCAGCGACAAACTCTTTTATTTTTATTAAAATCAATCCTATAAGCCAAACCAAAACGGTCCTTTTCAGCAGAGATACAGCCAATGACATCATAGCGGAATACAAAAAAATCACTGGGATAGAGAGGAAAGGTTTACCTTTTCCCGCTTTTTCCTATGTTTTGGATGGGAATGCTATCCGTTTTAGGACGAATGATGGTGACTTTTTGTTCCATTTAACACAAAAAAAGCTTCGCAGATTGAAGCTGCCGTACATCCAAAGGCAGCCAGGGACGGAAAATCTTATGAATGATATGGAAGAAAGCCAGCTGTGGAACGGATCCCCCTCTCCTGATTTCAACCATATTGCCTTTGTAAAGGAATATGATCTCTATTTATTCAATACAATTACGGGAAAAGAAGAACGCCTGACGTTCAACGGGACAAAAGAGCTCATGAACGGCAGACCCGACTGGGTTTATCCCGAAGAATTAGCACAACGCGACGCATACTGGTGGTCACCGGACAGCAAAAAAATCGCTTTTCTGCAATTTGATACACATGCCGAATCTGAGTATCCCCTTGTCGATATGCTTCATCCAAAGGCGCAAATTACTTTTCAGAAATATCCGAAAACGGGGGACTTAAATCCCGAAGTAAAATTAATTTTGGTCGATATTGCTACCAAACAACTGAAAGAAATAAAAACAAACCACCCGGAGAATTGTTATTTGTACAAGCCTGCTTGGACGGTCACAGGCAAGGAATTGTTTTTTTTGAAATTGAACCGACCGCAGACGAGACTTGAGTTATGGATGGCGGATTCCTTTTCGGGAGACACCACTATGATCTTGAGTGAAGTTGATGATACCTATATCAACAGATACGCTTCCTACCATTTGCTGGATGACGGCAAACATTTTATCTGGTCTTCGGAACGGGACGGTTGGATGCATCTTTACCTCTATGATCTTCAAGGGAACCGTGTCACCCGATTGACTCAGGGAAAGTGGGAAGTGGACAAAATTTGTAAGATCGACGAGGAAAATGATTGGATTTACTTTACGGCCTTTATGAATCATGGCTTCGATCATCACCTGTTTCGGGTCCGGCTTAATGGGTCAAGCCTCGAACAACTGACCGAAGAAGAAGGATTTCATCGGATTTCCATGGATCCTGCAGGAAGGTTTTTCACGGATGATTTCTCCTCAATTTTACGCCCTCGAACCGTTGTTCTGCGCACGCAAGACGGAAATGCCCTTACCACCCTGGCCACGACAGACATCAGCCAAATAGAAGAATATGGTTTGGATCCTCCTGAGAAGATTTCGATTAAGGCTGCTGATGGGATTACCGATATTTTCGGTCTTCTCTTCAAGCCGGCGGACTTCGACCCTTCAAAAAAATACCCGCTGGTCGTTTCCGTGTACAATGGAATGTACTTTAAAGCCAATTTTAATGCTTTCCAGACAACAGGATTCAAGGCGAGGCTAGCCCAACTGGGATTCATCGTATGGGAACTCGACGGCAGATGTACGGCATTCAGGGGAAAAGCATTTATGCGGGCCAATTACTTAAGCTTAGGAGGGGCGGAGGTCGACGACCAGGCGTTGGCCGTAAAGGAGCTTATCAAGCGTCCTTATATAGATGGAACACGCGTCGGCCTCTTCGGGCATTCTTACGGCGGGTATATGACGTGCCTGCTCATGTTGAAGCACCCTGATCTGTTTCATGTCGGAATCGCCGGAGCACCTGTAACCGACTGGAGAAATTATGACACGATTTGTACGGAGGCCTACCTGGATACACCGCAAAATAATCCAGAAGGTTACGAGGATGCAAACGTACTGAAATATGCTCAAAATCTCGAAGGGCACCTTCTTATCTGCCATGGCTTCGTGGATAACAATGTCCATGTAGGAAACACTCTACAATTAGCTCACGCTTTTCAAAGAGCGGGCAAACCCTTTGATTTAATGCTCTATCCTAAGGATCGGCATGGGATTCGGGGAGATGGAAAACAGCACTACACGACCTTGAGAGCCGCCTATCTCGTAGAACACCTCAAACCGGAAAATTGGGAGCACATCCTTGATTCCCTGTGGTGATATTCAGAGTTTTTTATTCACGAATGAAACTTCATTCCTAATCATTGCTGAAGAGGCTCATGAGCTGATGGCGGTTGGCGACATTCAATTTTTTATAAATGTTGTAAATATGGTTTTTGACGGTACTGCTAGAAATATAAAGAGCTTTTTCAATTTCCCTGTTGGTTTTTCCCCTCAATATATACCTTATGATCTCTTTTTCTCTTTCAGTTATATCAAATCGATCACAAATTCTATCCACTCTTACATTGGTTTCCATCCGTTGTTTTACAATTTTTAATCTTGTTTTATGAAAGTACAAAATCAGACCGGCAACGCTTAAAATCAAAACAGCTTGAAACCAGACTGCTCTCCAAAAAGGAGGCGATATATTTATTTCGATACTCGCACCTTCTTTTGACCACATGTTTTCTTCATTAGAGCCTTTTACCAGAAAAGTGTATTTTCCAGGCTCAAGATGCGAGAATATCACTTCGTTTTTATTTCCCAAATCAATCCATTCTTTATTCAAGCCTTCCATGGTATAGGAATATTGATTCCTGTAGGGAGAAACAAAAGACAAGGATGAAAAACTGATAACGAACGAATCTTTGTAAGAAAAACTAACGGAATCAAGCGAGGATATATAATGAAATTTTTCTTGCTCTTTCGACAGTCCGCGGATATCTGTGATAACGATATTGGGAGGAGATAAATCTTTTTTCATTTTATCCGGGAAAAAGCTGCATAAACCACAAAAACTGCCGAGGATTATCTCTCCGTTTTTGCATTTAACGCAGGAAGAAAAAAAACGGTTTGTAGGAAGGCCGTCGAATACACTGTAATTTCTAAAGGAGCTACTTTCAGGACTGAACTTTGAAAGACCATTAAAAGTACTTATCCACAACATCCCGTTATCATCTTCTAAGATCCCAGAAATAATATTGTCAGGAAGACCATCAGCCGTAGTGTAGTTGGTGAATTTTCCAATTTCTCTGTCAAAGAAATATAAGCCATTCCAGCTGCCGATCCAAATTCTTCCGGAACTATCCTCGTAGATTGTCCTCACGACTTTTGGAAAGTCGAGGGAATCCTTAGTGGAATCGGACATATACCTAAAGAATCCGTTTTCCACAGGGTTGAATCTGTTGAGTCCGTTATTTGTCCCGATCCAAAGATTGTTAAGGGAATCCTCATGAATAAAGTTGATTGAATTGTCAGACAGTGAGTTTGGATCATTTATATCACTATGATAATAATTGACTTTCCCCGTTTCGCGATCATAACCATAAAGACCATTATCACTAGTCCCTATCCACAGTATTCCTCTATGATCTTCACAAAAACTTTGAATTATATCACTGTAGATGGCCGAAGAATTCTTCAGGCCTGGGAAAAAATGAGTGAACTCTTCTTTTACAGGATCGAAGATATCGAGTCCTCCACCAAACGTGCCTAGCCAAAGCTTTCCCGAGGGATCTTCGTAGATGGCTTTGATATAGTTATTCGAAAGACCGCATGGACTATTGGGAGCAGCTAAATATTGTTTAATGCTCCTCTTTTCCCTGTTGAAGGCGGACAATCCTCCACCATCAGAGCCAAACCAGAGGATACCCTGTTTGTCCTCCACCAAACACAGTATTCTAACGCCCATACTTTCCTGATCGTTCATCTCCTCAAAATAGTTTTTAAAACATTCCTTTTCTCTATCGTATTTAATCAGGTTACCGTAAGGTATTCCGATCCATACTATCCCCGACGAATCCTCACAAATCGAGTTGATATACTTTAAGGAAAGCGGTGGTTCTGTCCTGAGTCTGCATTTGATTTCGGAGAACTCTTCATTTTTCCTGTCAAACCAATACAGTCCTCCCCCGTCTGTTCCAATCCATAGAATTCCTTTACTGTCTTCCAATATCGATCTGATGTCATTTTGCGTGAAGCGATTGACTCTTGTTGAGTCAATGTAATAATGCTTAAATGTTTTTGAATGCAAATCAAATTTCTTTAAACCATTGCCCTGTGTGCCGAGCCAGAGCGCACCGGTTTGATCGGGGAATATGCAATTGATCGTATTATTATAGAGGTCCGTTTGTATCCGCATCAAATCTAAAATATCTTTAAAGTTTTGTATCGCATCATCAAACCTTTCTTTTCCGGGATAATCCGGATCAGGTTTGTAACATGTAAACGTCCTTGTGTTAGGATCATAGTAATTCAGTCCGCCGCTGACTGTCCCCACCCATAAATTCCCATAAAAATCTTCGGAGATGGCTGTTACAAAATTATTGCTGATTGTTTTCCGGTCATCTGGATCGTGTTCATAATGAGAAAATCTTCCCTGAACTCTATCGAGCCTGTTCAACCCGCCATCCATGGTTCCGATCCACAGGATTCCATTTGTGTCTTCATGGAGGCAGGATGTGCGGTTGGAACTGAGGCTGTTCGGATTGGTATTCTCCGCCTTATAATGGACGAACTGCTCATTTTCGACATTGAATTTATTGATACCTCCACCGGAAGTGGCGATCCATAGATTCCCTGATTTGTCTTCAATAATATCGACGACAATATTATGGCTGAGGCTAGAGGTGTTTGCAGTCTCATGTTGGAAGTTTTTACAAGAATAACCGTCGTATCTGTAGAGACCCCGATCTGTCCCCACCCATATGAAATTCCGGCTGTCTTGAATAAGACAAAGAATCGAAGCCAAATCCGGCACTGAATTGAATCCTGACAGCCTTATTTCTTTGTGTTCAGAATAGGATACCCCCCTGAAGGTAATGAAAATAAAAACGAAAATGATTAATGTTCTAAGCTTCAATTACTCTCATTTAATA
>JAFGNQ010000484.1 GCA_016926925.1 Candidatus Aminicenantota bacterium | reverse complement strand
GACATGTTGATCAACAACGCCGGTATCTTCAAGGAAGCTCCCATTGCCAAAGTGAATTACGGTGAGTGGCAGAAAACATGGAATCAAACGATTGCCACCAACCTTTTGGGTCCGGCAAACCTGATTTTCCTTGCGGCAAAAAGAATGATCGACACCGGAGGAGGGAAAATCATAAACATCTCCTCCCGGGGGGCGTTCCGAGGCGAGCCCGATGCTCCTTGCTATGGAGCCAGCAAGGCGGGATTGAACGCCATGAGTCAATCTTTGGCTAAAGCTCTCGGGCCTCATAATATATTCGTCTATGTCATCGCACCAGGATTTGTCGAGACGGATATGGCCAGGGAAGCGCTTCAGGGGGAAAGCGGAAAAGCGATCCGCAGCCAGAGCCCGATAGGAAGAGTGGCCTATCCCAGCGAGATCGCCAACACGGCGCTGTTTTTAGCCTCGGAAGGGGTCGACTTCCTGACAGGGGGCATTATCGATATCAACGGTGCATCCTACCTGCGGTCGTAATCTTGAATGAATGACCGGCCTGCAAACCGGAAAATGTCATTGCTGATTTCAATACCGCCCATGAGTACTCTTGCCGCGGCGATGGTTTCATCCATCAAGACGATGAGTTCCGGAGAGACCATAGTCGCATGGTCCATCAATCCTGTATCGTGGACGAAATCGGCTCCGGCGAGAAGAGAGGTCAGGCATTCGAACATCAATTCGGAACCGGCCTGTGCTCCTATGACTTTGGCATCCGTACAGCCGGCCGTTCCCCACATGGGGAGCTTGTAGTAATGGCTCAGTTCTGTCAGGCAGGCAACCAGGAGATTCAATTCAGGAGCACCGTAGGGATAGATGGATGTCCGCATATCCATTTTTTTCCAGGATTCGAAGGGATGCCTCGTGGATTCTAGAGCAGTCATTCAAAGTCAAATTTTTGCATTTTTGTCATCTGTGATATATCATTTTTTTCATCGAGAACGAGCGCAACTTTTCAATTCCTAAAGTCCTTGGAGGATTGTATGAGAAAAAAACGATATGCCAAATGCATTTTTCTGAATAATTATGATACGAAAAAATTCTTTATAATCTTACTCATTGTTTATGTATTGGTCTTCACGTCGTCTGCCGGTGCGGATATCCTGCCGTCTAAAAAGAGCTATACCCGGTATCAATTTGGAATTTGGACAGGAAAACTGAAATTGAGCGAAGGAGCAGACGGGTTGTCCGCTTCCATATTTACCCGAAACCCTCATTCATGGAAGGAATCCGTTCAAAGCTCGGGTGCCTCATATATGGATCGAGGTGGTTTCCTTGTTGAAGAAGAAGCCGGAATAAAGATTCTCTGGGAGTCCCCGACTAGAGTTGTGATAATAGATAAAACAGGCATGAGGCAGATCTTGGATTCGGATTTCCCGATATTGATCTTTGAGCCTAAGTATTTGCCGGTAAATGTAGGAGTCTTGAACGATTATTTTAACTCACATAAAATCCCGGACGTTTTGAAGATTTCATCTTTGGTGGGTAATGAACTTCTCGAATTAGCTTTTGAAAAAGGTAAATCCGTCGAAGGAACAGCAACCGGGAAAAAAGTCTCCGCTTGGATATGGACAGGAACCAAGCCTTTTTCCACCGGACTTTATGCTGAGCGCCGGGACCTTGTACCCTTTGATTTGATCCTTACCGACCATATGACTCTGCTCGGTTATGCGCTGCCGATCAGCGATGATGTTTGGATCGAGGATGGGTATGAATCATTGACTACTCTCACCTTCTGGAATACTCCACAACTCTCCAAACCTCTTTTTAGAGTGGTTCCCTTGGAAAGCAAGACCATGATTCGCATGTCGGATGGGATTTCTTTGGCTGCGACGATCTATCTTCCCGGGGATCCGGAGAAAGGGGAGCCGACACGAATGAAAGGTCGTTTTCCGACGATCCTGATGAGGACTCCTTATGGACGTATGAATTATCTGCGCGACGCATTCAAATTTGTCTCCAGGGGATATGCCGTGATAGCGCAGGATACACGCGGCAGGGGAGATTCGGAAGGCGAGTTTATACCGCTTGTCGATGAGAAATCCGACGGCGATGAAACCGTTACCTGGATTGCCGAACAGCCATGGTCTGACGGCAGCGTGGGAATGATCGGGGGCTCTTATGTGGGGCTTGTCCAGTGGCATGCAGCCTACAAAGGAAATCCGCATTTGAAGACACTGGTCTCTCAGGTCACTTCCGGCCCCGGTCTGAATGACTGTCCCTTTATCAACGGCTGCTTTGTGCCCGGTATTCTCACTTGGAGTGTTCGGATGAATGCCACTCCGGCTGAAATCAAAACGGCCATGCAGAAAAACCTGAATGATGTGGTCGCTCAACTTCCTTTGATCGATGCCGATATCAGGGCCGTGGGGCATGAGATTCCCTTCTGGAGGGAATGGTTGTCTCATACAACCCAGGATGAATATTGGCAAAAAGGGGATATCAGCCGGTTTATCGATAAAATCGATCTTCCCGTGCTCTATCTGACCGGTTGGTTTGACGATGTCTTGAGAGGAACGATCTTTTACTGGAATTTAATGAATCGTAACAAGCGGAATCACCAGCATCTGGTTCTGGGGCCTTGGCGTCACGGTATGAACAGTTCCAGGGAGATCGCAAAACTCGAATTCGGTCCTGATGCGATCATGGAGAATATTCATTATATCTATGTCCGGTGGTATGACCGCTGGTTGAAGGGCATCGAAAACGGCATCGATAAAGAACCGTCAGTCCGGTATTTTACCCTCGGCGAGAATGCGTGGAAGACAGCCGATACCTGGCCGCCGCCTAACGTCAAACCGGAAATATGGTACTTTCATTCGGCCGGAAAGGCGCAATCTCCCAAAGATGGAGCGACTCTCAACACTCGGAAACCCGGAAGTGCGGCCCCGGATCTCTATGTCTACGACCCCCAAAATCCGACTCCGTTTTTGGTGGATATCCGGACGAACGAGCTTTCGCCTCCGGAGGATTATCAAGAGGTTGAGAAACGGGAGGACACACTCGTCTATACCTCTGAACCGTTCAAGGACGACTTCGTCATTTCCGGATCTGTTTCGGCGGTCATCCATGCGGCCACGGATTCTCGAGATACGGATTGGGTCGTGCGGCTCACGGATGTGCATCCGGACGGGCAATCTATCCGTCTTGTAGACGGCTTTATGAAGGCGCGCTTCAGGAAAAGCCTTACAAAGGAACATTTGCTCACGCCTGATAAAGTTTATGAATATCACATTCCCATGACCTGGATGAGCCATAATTTCAAGCAAGGGCATATGCTGCGAGTTTCGATTGCCAGTGCGGCAGCCGGATTGCTGGCGGTCAATACCAACACCGGTAATCCTTACGCCGCTGACACCGAGTACAAAATCGCCCATCAGACAATCTATCATGATAAAAACCGTCCCTCTCATGTGATCCTGCCTGTGATGCATGAATGAAGTAAGGAGACTGAAATGCCAAAGTGCGACAAATATCCTGACACTAAAACCACTCTAATAATTTTCATCTTATTCCTCTTTTCTTGCGTTTCGTGCGGGACGAAGCAATCGGAGCCGTCCAGTCTTGTCCGGAATCAGGCCCTTTATGTCACGATGCGGGACGGAGTCAAGATCGCTATCGATGTCTGGCTGCCCCCGGATCTTGAACCCGGAGCTAAAATACCGGCGATCATGCGTTCTACGCGATATTGGCGGGCTGTGGAAAACGTCAATGCTACGCTCGAGAGCGATCAAAATTATGATGAAGCCCAACAGTTTAATGAAGCGGGATATGCTCTGATTGTCGTCGATGCACGGGGAAGCGGTGCTTCCTTCGGCACCAGGCCTTATGAGCTCATGCCGGAAGAAGTTAAAGACTATGGGGAAGTCGCAGAGTGGATCATTTCTCAGGCGTGGTCTAACGGTAGGGTAGGCGCCTATGGCGTTTCCTACGCCGGGAACACCGCCGAGATGCTGGCCGTAAGCAAACACCCTGCAGTGAAGGCTGTGGCGCCTCTTTTCAACGACTTCGATAATTTCGGTCACCTGGTGTTTCCCGGGGGCCTGCTTTGTCTCGGTTTTTTGAAGGGTTGGTCGGACTCCGTCCACAATATGGATATGAATGACATCTGTGCTCTGCGCGGTGTTACTGGAGAAAGATGCAAGGAACTCAAAAGCAAAGTGCGAGGTGTAAAAAAAGTCGATGCCGATGCGGATGGGCAAATCTTGTCTGAAGCCATCCGGGAACACCAAAAAAACACCATTCCTTATGGATCTGCGCTCAAGTACGAATACCGGGACGATCCCTTCGGGCCTTATGAAATCCGAGATGTCGGAAACCTGAGGAGCCCATGCAATTATCTAAAGGAAATCGAAGAATCCGGAGTGGCCATGTACATCCGTGTGGGATGGACGGATGCGGCTACTGTCAACGGAGCGATCGGCCGTTTCACCACTATTGACAACCTTCAGGACGTCGTTATAGGGCCCTGGGATCATGGAGCGAGCCATGACTCCGATCCTTTTTCCCCTGAAGACAAGCCTGTTGCGCCGTCCAAGGCCGAGAGTTTTTCTCAAATGATCGCTTTCTTCGGTAAATTCCTGAAAGAAGACGGTACGGGTTCGATCAAAAAGCAAATCAAATTCTACACTCTCGGTTCCGGCAGATGGACCGTGACCGAGGTCTGGCCGCCCGAGGGATTTTCTCTGAAAAAATGGTATTTTGCAGCCGGGGGAGGCTTGGAAACTCAGCCACCCAAGAATAATGATGGAATGGATCGCTACACCATAAATTTCGATGCCACGACAGGAAGAAGAAACCGTTGGTTCACCAACGGCGGGGCAGGAGATGTGGTCTATCCCGACCGGGCTGAGGAAGATAAAAAACTTCTCACCTACACGAGCGCTCCAATGGAGACCGACATCGAGATCACCGGTCATCCGCTCGTCACTCTTTACGTGGCGTCAACCCATGAAGACGGTGCTTTTTTCGTCTATCTGGAAGATGTCTCGCCCGAAGGGAGAGTGACATATATAACGGAGGGGCAGCTTCGTGCCGTGATGCGAAAGGTAACGGACGAAAAACCGCTATACAGAAAATTCGGTCCTCTCCGATCCGAAAAGCGAGAGGATGCAATGCCTCTAGTGAAGGGTGAGATCGCGGAAATTACGTTCGACCTCTGGGCCACATCGGTTTTGATAAAAAAGGGCCATAGACTTCGTGTTGCTATCGCCGGCGCAGATAAGGATTCCTTTCTCCGCTACCCTAAAGACGGTGGCATTCCAACCATCTCTGTTTCAAGAGACATGAATCACCCCTCACATATCGTCCTACCAATAAAAATGGTTGCGGAGTGAATCGGGAGGTCAGATGCCGTCACTCTGCCTCGATCCCCTAGAAAAAGGGACAGGCCATTTTTCCCTGAGATAACGGAAAAAATGGCCTGTCTTTATTTTTATGTCTTCAGTACTTGAATCCGATCAGGTTCCAGAAATTCAAAAACCAGGCAAAAAGAATGCCGGCCAATACAATAAGTGTGTAATGCAAGCGCGCACAGCCGGTCCAATATTTCTTCAGCCAAGCCAATATCGTATAAATTATAGACACGACAAGGAGTGCCAGGGCGATCAGCGGCAGGTACAACAGAACTTTGAATGCGGGCGGAACTCCGTAAATCAACTGCTCGCCTCCACCCGAATGGGTTACGGCAAGACCGATCACAAAGATGATATTGAGCAAACATGCAATTCCCAAAACCCAACGCGCCGTCTTTGAACCTGTTTTATCATCTTTTGGTTTTTTGCAGAGCTTGCGGAAGAGTGCACTCAACGGCCATCGCAATGCAGTCAAGAAAAATAAAAGGGAAAATGCGAGCAGGAAAAGGTGGAAGGATGGAGCCTCATACCAGGCCAGTTTTTCGAGCGCCATATGGGGGATTGGCCCGATGAATCCATGTGTTATGCGGCCGCGCTCATCCTGCCTGAAGACGAATAAGCCCGGTCCGTCCACCTCTCGAAATACGAGGGGTTCGACTTCCACCATCTGGATGGGATCCATGCCCATAGGAGCCTTGATCATCAGCGTCCCTTCTTTTGTGGCTGTGATGTTGATTGCCATCATGAGCCTCATGAGCTTGGTATATTTGGTGTAGATGGACCGGGTCATTGCATAAGCACCCGTATAGCGTTTGGCTCTCGCTTTGAAATCCGCGGGAGGTTCGATCTTCGCAACATGAGGGACGGGGTAGTACCTGTCAAGAAGAGCATCGAGGAGCTGTTCCCGGGAGGAACCGCCTCCGCCGATGCTGTTGTATGATATGAAGAATCCGATATTTTTTTCCGGCATCAAAACGAAAAAGCTGTGGAACCAGAGGGTGTCTCCTCCATGCTCGATGATGCGGAGTCGATTCAGGTCATGTTCCCAGAAACCGTAGGCGTTTCCCCATACTTTCGGATGGTGGGCAAAAAGCCGGCTGTGCATCAACTCGGCTGTTTCCTCTTTTAAAATCCGGCGCTCTTTATATCGGCCTCTTTGAAGGTGAGCGATGGCGAATTTTGCCATGTCCACGGCCGATCCGCTCATGCATCCTGCAGGTCCGATTCCATTGACATACTCGAAATCCTTGGCTTCATAAAGCCCGTTTCTATACACATATCCTACGGACATGTACTCTTTGAGGTGTTCCGGTAAAGGCTGTCTGAATGTGCTGTATTCCATTCCCAGCGGCTCGTAGATATTTTTCTCGATGTATTCCTCAAAAGACATCCCGGATATGATTTCAACGATATATCCGGCAAGGGCTGTCCCATAATTGGAATATGCGGCGACTTCACCGGGGGGGAAGACACGGGCCGGGAGCTTTTTTTTCAGTTGTTCTCCGAGAGGAATGAGTTCATCCTCTTTGTGAGCCCAAATTCCTCCCACTTCTTCAAAGCCCGGAGTATGCGATAAAAGATTCTTCATTGTAATGGGCTGCGGAAACGTATCAGGTATCTTGAAGTCTTTGAGGTATGTGTTGACATCCGCATCGAGGTCGAGCTTCCCTTGTTCATAGAGCTGCATGACGGAAGTCCACGTAAAGAGCTTTGAGACGGATCCGGGACGGAACATGGTCGTATCCGCCGAAACCGGGATCTTTTTTTCGATATCTGCATATCCATAGCCTTTTTTGAAAAAGATGTCACCATCTTTGACCATAGCAAAGGTCGCTCCGGCAATGTGATTCGCCTTCATATGAGCGTACATGATGCCGTCGAGAAAGGCTTCCACCTCAACGGGATTCGCAAATTCTTGAGAAACTTCTGCCTTGTCTTGAGTCTCCTCCGCTTTTGTGACGGCTTCCTGTCCGTTCAAAAACAAAGGAATAACGGCCAAAATCAGCAAGATCATGAAAAATGGTTGCATGTTCTTTTTCATTATTCCTCCTTAATCACAGCTTATATCCCAAGAGGTTCCAAAAGTTGAGAAACCAGAGCATCGCGATCGAAGCCAAAACAACGAGCGTATAGTGGAATCGGGCACACCAGCTCCAGTATTTTTTTGCCCAAGCCAGCATCATGAAGAGGAGTGCAAAGAGGGTCAGCAAGGCTGATACAAGGGGGAATGCAAGGAGTATTTTAACCTGAGCGGGAATACCGAACAATAAAGCCATCTCATCGCTGATGCTTATGAAAATTCCGATAAAGAATGCCAGGTAGAGGATACTGAATATACCGGCAAACCAGCGGAAAATGCGCGGAGCGGCGTTTTCCTCTTCCCGGCACTTGCAGATTTTTCTGAAAATGGCGCCCAAAGGCCAGCGCAGTGTCGTCAGAAAGAGAATCCCGCATACGGCCAATAACGCATAGGAGAATAATGGGGATTCATACCAGGCGACCTTGACGAAGGCAAAGTAGGGGACGGAATCAATAAACATATTGGTAACTTCACCTTTGTCGTTAGCCTCGAAAACGAGCTTGTCCTGGCCTGCAATCTCTTGGAATATATAGGGTTCCACCTCTACCCATTGCCTGCCGGCTCCGAGCAGATTTCCCTCTTTGGTCACTTTTATGGTGGAGTTCATCATCAGGGCCATCAGCTTGGCCCAGTTGGTTTGGACGACACGGGTTGGGCGGTAATTTCCGCTGCATTGTTCGAGACGTTTTCTATTGTCGGAAAGAGGCTTTGGTTCAGGTTTATCGGCCGGATAATAACGATCGAGCAGGGCTTGCATAAGATGCATTCTCGGTGATCCGCCTCCGCCGACGCTATTGTAAGAGACGAAAAATCCTTCGTTTTTTTCCGGGATGAGGACCAGGAGCGAGTGGAACCAGATGGTATCGCCGCCGTGCCCGATCGTCCGCAGATCGTTCAATTTTTCTTCCCAAAAACCGTAGGCATTGCCGTTCACTTTAGGATGGTTGGTGAAGAGCAGGGTCTGCATCAATTTCGATGTGTCTTCCTTCAAAATTCTATTTTCACCGAATTGTCCGTATTGCAGGTGGGCGATCATGAAATTGGCCATGTCCGTGGCGCAGGAGCTCAAACCTCCGGCGGGAGCCATTCCATTTAACAATTCAAAGATTTCCGCGTTGAACAATCCGTTCTTAAATGTGTATCCCGTAGACATGTAGTCTTTGAGGTTGGGCGGCAGAGGCTGCCGGAAAGTGCTGATACCCATGTTCAGAGGTTGAAATATGTTTTTTTCGATGTACTCCTCGAAGGGCATCCCGGAAATTTTCTCGACGATATAACCGGCAAGTCCGGTGCCGTAGTTGGAGTAAGCTGTGAGCTCTCCGGGTGGAAGAATCCGGGCGGGCATGTTTGTTGCGATGTATTTTTGCAATGTCCATAAGTTCTCCGGCTCGCGGACGGCCATATCCTTTATCATTTCTTCGAAACCGGGAGTGTGTGTCATTAGGTTTTTGAGTGTGATCGGCTTGGAGTATGTGTCCGGGATCTTGAAATCTTCGAGATATATGTTGACGTCTGCATCGAGGTCGAGTTTCCCCTGTTCGTATAGCTGCATGACTGCCGTCCAGGTGAAAAGCTTGGAGACAGAGCCTGGACGAAACATTGTCTCGGCTGCCTTTACAGGCTTTCTCTTTTCCACATCAGCGTACCCGTAGCCTTTGGCGAAGAAGATTTCTCCATCTTTGACGAAAGAGAAGGTCGCTCCGGCGATATGGTTGGCTTTCATGTGGGCTCGCATAATCCCATCGACGAAGGCTCCCATCTCGGCCGGATCTTTAGGCCCCACGAAAGCTTCCTCTGCTTTCGGGGGACTCTCCTGTCCTTGGAATAAGCCTGGGATAATTAAGAGAATGAAAAGAAGAATGATTGTATAGCGGCAGGCCTTTTTCATTTTATCTCCTTTATTTGGAATTTTAAGGCATTTCTATGATGTACGGAGCCTTGATTTCTATATAAGTAAAATTATTGTGTTGGAATGAGTGCTTAAAAAGTGCGACATCTCCATGATGTCATTTCCCCGATTAAAGCCGGTTCATATCGGTATAATAATCTCTGCATATATACCATACGAACCCTACTGGGTCAATAAAAGATACGGAAATGCTACAATCAGATAATACGAATCTACCAAGCTTTGGTTTAAATAGAGAACAGGCCATTTTTTTCAGAGTTGAAAGAATGAATGGCCGGTCTTTATTTCCAGGCCCTGTTTGGAGGGTTAAATTTCTTTACATTCGTGAAAGAAATTGATTAAAATCAAAACCCGATAGGCAATAGAACGTAAGATATAACTGAAGAGAGGCTGCATAAAAAAAACAGTGCACTCTTCAAAATTTTAAATGGAGGTATTTATGGGTAAAACTCTAAAAAAATTTCTCATCATTTTTTGTGCGGTCGCTTTTGTCACGAATTTTTCCGGATTCGCACAAAATCAAAAAAACGGCTTCACATCCGAGGACTATTTCAACTTCGAATGGGTATCCGACCCTCAAGTTTCGCCTGGGGGAAAAACCATCATCTATGTCCGGAATTTTGTCGACATCATGACCGACATGTTCTATTCAAACCTATGGACTATCAACTTCGACGGTACGGGGAACAGGCCCCTCACGAGCGGGCTTTACCATGACGCTTCGCCCCGATGGTCGCCCGACGGCCGTACGATCATTTACGTTTCCGACAGAGAGGGGAAAAAGGCACAAATATTCAAACGCTGGATGGATACGGGACAGACTGTCGTCCTGACCAATCTTCTGTTCGGACCCACAGGCATTTCCTGGTCGCCGGACGGTAAGTGGATCGCTTTTTCGGCTCCTGTGCCGACTATGCCCCGAACGATTACCCAGATGCCGGCTGCGCCTCCGGGAGCCAATTGGGCGCCGTCGCCGAAAATCGTCGACAAAGCGATTTACCGTTTTGATGGTATGGGCTATCAAGTCAGCATGGGCTATATGCATCTCTTTGTTATGCCGTCCGATGGCGGTACTCCGCGGCAGTTGTCGCAAGGAAATTTCCATCATCCTTTCCCGATGTTCGGCGGAAGCCTGGAATGGGCCCCTGACAGCAAATCGATCGTTCTCTCCGCTAACCGACAGGATGATTGGGAACTCGACATGACGAATTCCGAAATCTACAATTTTTCAGTTGCCGATGGGAAGATGACCGAGCTCACCAAACGCAAAGGTCCCGATAATTCGCCGGTTATTTCACCGGATGGAAAATACATTGCCTACACCGGTTTTGACGACAGGTATCTAGGGTACCAGGTTACCATGCTCTATGTCATGAACCGCGACGGGTCGGATTCCCGCGCAGTGACCGCCGATTTAGACAGGAGTGTAGGCCAGATTCAATGGGTGAAAGATGGTAAAGGTCTGTATATAACCTTTGCCGACAAAGGGAATACAAAATTGGCTCATGTCGCATTGGATGGAAAGATAACCAAACTTGCCGATAATCTGGGCGATGGCCGAATAGCCTATGGAGGAGGCTCCTATTCTGTTGCATCCAACGGAGATTTTGTCTATACATTCACGCGCCCCGATCACGCCAGCGATTTGGCGGTGGCGAGCGTGACCAATCCTAAAGTAAAAATCATCACTTCGGTCAACGAAGATATCTTCGGACACAAAAAGCTGGCTGAGGTAGAGGAAATCTGGTACGAATCCTCAAAAGACAGCCGGAAAATTCACGGCTGGATAATGAAACCTCCGGATTTTGATCCTTCGGAAAAATATCCCCTCATTTTGGAGATTCACGGTGGGCCCTTCGCCAATTACGGCAGCCGGTTCAGTATAGAAAAACAGCTGCTCGCAGGAGCGGGGTATGTCGTGCTTTTCACCAATCCGAGAGGGAGCACCAGCTATGGCGAAAAGTTCGGAAACCTCATTCACCACGCCTATCCCGGAGATGATTTTTATGACCTGAATTCGGGTGTCGAT